>JBAWYO010000001.1:0-40052 GCA_037143495.1 Candidatus Omnitrophota bacterium
TAATAAAAGAGAGGAATTTATGAGATTTTTAGCAAAATACCTCACTATTTCGATACTCATCGTTTGTATCGGCAACCAGATGGTGTGGGCCCAAGGCGATATGCTCCGTCCCCTGGCGGCCCTGGAACCCAAGCCGACGCCGCGGCAAAACGGCGATGATATGACCGATGACGTTATAGCGCTTTTCAGGCGGCGTCTTGCGGGCGCGCCGGCTACCCTGGCAGCGTTACAACAGCGTATGGCAGAATTGAAAATGCGTGTGATCAAGGGTAACCCGTTTTCCCGCCAACAGCTCGAGGGCGCGATCCCGATGCCTACGTCGCCGATCATAACCGCGCTTTCCTACGCGACCGATCGACGGGGCGCGGTGACCGGGGTTAGCCAATCATGGCTCTACTGTACGATCGACGACCTTGATGCGCGCCCCGATGCTTATCTGGCATTCATCCATGAGATCGTCGAGTCATCGATCCATGTGGGCACGCTCATCGAGCTCGCTCGACAGGGGCGAGTCATTAATAACCAGACATCTCAGCAGCTTATACAACTCGACTATCCGCATGCGTTGGCGCATATAGAGGTCTTTGAACATTCGGACGAATATTCTTTTAATAACGATGAGCGTTTTCTGAACGCGCTCATGTTCTTCAGGTCCGCGCTCAGGTTGATCCAGCAGGAGAGGTTTACGACGCTCTTCCAAATATTCGGCAATACCGCGCAAAAGGCACACTACAATGCCATGCTAACAACGCTGGTAGCATTTCTTAATGAAGGGGCGGGGAAAAAAGTTATAGGACTTGTTGTCAAGTGTGAGGATCCGCGTCAGTACAATAATGATACGCGGCGTTTTATAGCGTCAGAAAAAGATGACATTAGAGCGGGAGCAGAGCGCTTTTTACAACTCTGGAAAGGGCCGAGGCCCTCTCCAGGTCTTGCCATACCTCGCCAGCGCGCCCGCGACACCGGATCCGCTGTTTAGTGAGAGAAAGATATGTATGGGTAATGCTACAGGTAAACTTCATATAGTAATACCGGTTTTTGTCGTGATTTTATTGGCGCATGCAGGAATAGTAACCGCATACGAACCATATTTCAGGCAGTCAAAAGGTGTACAAGATCGCATAGGATCCGAAGCACCCTTTAAAAATTTGCGCCCGTTGTCTTTTGACGAAAGAGAAGTTGAGGGAACGCGCAGGGTGGGTTTCCTGCAACATCATTTTTTTCTTTTGCCGCGGCACCTGCGTTCGAAGATTGACATACAGTATGGAAAATTTGAAGGTTCGGGAAGAGTCTATGTTAAACCCGGCAGGGGGGCGTATTCTCATAATTATACATTCGTTGAATTTTCTTGCGGGGCATTGCCCGGGCTTCGTTTTACTATCGAGGCGATGAATCGGAAGGGAAACGAGGTCCGATTTACTTTAGAAACGCCCGGTGAGCAGCCGAAAAAGCTGGAACGAACGATCACTAGATATCTTGCTTTTGAAACGGATCCATTTTTTTCAGATTTTTTTGACCTGGTATTCGATATCCCCATTACGCCAGGGCCGGCGAGGGCGATCGCCATACGGGATCTTCTCCTTCGTTTGGACAAAACCGGTTTAGCCGATCGTCGTACAGAGAACGAGAGGGTCGGCCTGGGATTGAAGGGGCGGATACTCAATATTCCGCGCGGCGTTACCAGGCAGGAGATGCTTATCGGAGTCCTCGCAAGCAACAAAGGTGAAAACACTCGTTTTATAATGTGTTATGATAAACTTGATGAATCACGATTTTTCATATTTGAAAATAAAGATGACGCACTTATTAATCCTGCAACCGGGGCCCCGGCCGTAGATACAAAGAGATCAGAAGGGTCCAATGTTACGCCTGGAGATGTTCCCCAGCTCCAGAGCCTGTTTTTTCAGAGTTCACGCTCTCTTCTTGTCATTAAAGATCTGAGGGACCGCACATTTTACCCGCTGCGCAATGCACCCGGAGAGAGGCATAAGATCGGGTTCTCCCGGGATATGGATATCGCGATCGTAAAGGTAAACGAAGTCACCTCAACCAGCCTTACAGGAACTAAAGGGCATGGCAGGCTTCGCGGACCTGTACAGGGAGAAGAAGAGTGGCCGGCTATGCCCCTGCTAGTCGTTAAAAAAGATTTGTTGCGGCCGGAAGCGATCCCAGGCGGAGCCGATGCCTCGTCCCTCAAAGCCAGCAAAGACCATATTTTATTTGACGAGTCAATCCTGAAAGAGTGGCCCGATTTTCTCGGATTTTTTAAAGACGGCGCGTATACCTATTATAAACGTCTTAACGAAAGCCTGCGCGATGGCGCCGCCACGCGCGTCGTGTACAGGCGCTTAGGGCCGGAAGATATCCTCATTACCGCAACCATGCAGGGAGACAAAAGTTTCGTCTTGGATGGAGTTCTGTGGAAAGTCGGGCCGTTGAAAGGTAAGCCGGTTGAGTTTTCCGGCCTCATAAATTTCCAAATGCTGGCCGCAAAATATGGTTCGAATGAGATCATGACTTTGCCGCCGTCGTTTGTCGAGATGTTTATGCCGAAGGAAATAGACAGTCCGGAGTTCAGAAGGAGGCGGTTTACGGTGCCGTCGCTTCACCTTGAGGATGATATGCCTGTTATCAAACCCTCTCAACCTAAGGTAGCGTCAAGGGTCTCCCTTGAATCGAGCGCCAGCGTTGAACAAAAAAGATTATTCCGGATCTCCGAAGTGCCTTCCGCTGTGCTGGGAGATATCCCGCGGGTTTCAGAAGAGAGACCATTCGACGTATAGTGCTGTAGCTGTCCTAGCCAGGCACACCCTACAAATACAAATATTTTAAAATAGTTACAAGAAATTACCTCCTTTTCTCGTCTATAGAGAAAAGGAGGTACTTTTATGCCTACAGCAAAGAGAGTAGTCTAGGGCAATAGGGGCTGAAGAGCTGACCGCATAAAAAATAATTAAAACAAAATTCCTCCCAAAATCGTCATATAGAGTGGGAGGTATTTTTATGTCTGCGATGTTTTTAGGGAATATGAACGATTTATGACCGGGTAGAGAGAGGGGGAGATCATGAAAGACGTGTTGCCGCAGGAAATTATGGAACAAAAGATTTTTATGATCAGGGGCCATAAAATAATGCTGGATGCAGACTTAGCAAAACTTTATGGAGTCGAAACCTTTAATTTAAATAAAGCGGTAAAGCGCAATAGAGAACGATTCCCGGACGATTTTATGGTCCAATTAACCGCAAACGAGTTCGAATCTTTGAGATTCCATTTTGGAATGTCAAATGCAAAGCGAGGCGGCAGGCGGTATTTACCCTATGCTTTTACTGAGCAAGGGGTCGCCATGTTGTCCAGTGTTTTACGCAGTAAAAGAGCGATCCAGGTCAATATAGTCATCATGCGCGCTTTTGTTAAATTGCGCCAGATCTTGTCGACGCATCAGGAATTGGGCAGAAAACTGAGTGACCTGGAGCGAAAGATAGAGAAACATGATGGGGAGATCCAGGCCATATTCGAGGCTATCAGGCAGCTCATGGAATCGCCGCCGTTGAAGGAGAGGGTAATCACCGGCTTCCAGCCGCCGGATAAAGCAAAGTAAAAGTAGAGGAAGTGCTGGACAAGGCCTTTAAAATAAGCTAACTTGAAATACGTAGGCTGTATCCAAATAGGACGTCTATGTATTACAAAAAAGGAGGGCGGTATGGATGCGGTATTAAGAAGTGAAGCGCTCGCGTTCGCGCGCAGCGGGAATATCTCGGTCCTCGCGACCGTGTCAAAAACGAAGACCGCGACTGCGCGGGTGATGCAGGTCGTTAAGGTCGACGATGACTTTACCGTCTGGTACAGCTCCTACGGCGCTTCGGAAAAGCTCAAAGAGCTCAAGACCGATCCAAAGGCGTGCATCATCATGAACAATTGCGCGACCACCTCCGATATCCGTCTCTACGGCGCGATCGATATCCTGACGGATCAGGCGACCAAAGAGAAGCTCTGGCAGGAGGAGTGGACGCGGTACTATCCCAAGGGCAAGACCGATCCGAATTATGTCGTGCTTAAATTCACCGCTGATATCGTCGAGTATCGCAACATGGCCAAATACGGGATGATGGCTACGAGGGTTAAATAGCTGCTGGCGCCAAGAACTCTTCCTGGCGCAGAGGCCATATGAGTAACGATCAAACCGCGCCGCACACTCTTGTGGCGTATTCCGTGAGTTTGGAGGTTGGGTCCGTTTCCCACGGAATTGAGAAGTGGCATTTTTGGAAACGGACCCAAGATTCCACTCGCATTAAAGCAAAAAGTTATATCTGCGATAATAAATAAAGCTCTGCCCTGCGCGCGAGAAACTTTACAGCTTTCAGTTTTTTGTTGGCATAATCAAATTCGGATATTGAATCCGGTTCGCCTGTTTGCGGGTTTTTGCTTTCGTGGTATACCTTGAGTATCCAGTCGTTTTCGCCTATTCTTGCGGGGACTACCACAACATTAATTCCGGGCTGTTTGCTGCCTGAGGCAAGAGCGAGTTTTTTGCTTAAAACCACACCAATGTAGATTAGCCCCCCAGATAAGGTAGTACTCTTAAACTCATTAAGTTTAACATCTTTGCCGTCAAGTCTATCAAGTATTCGCTGTTTTCCAGGACCAGGGTAGGATTCTAATTTTTTCCCTTCATAATCAAACCTGCTATAACTGTCAGGTGCGTCTCTTGAGGGGTCTTTACCTTCCGGATATACCTTAAAAATCCATCCGTCAACTGGGTCTTGTTCGGGGACAATGGTGGCATTGACGTTTACTCGTTCGCTGCCTGAAGCAAGATAAACATCTCTACCTGCAAGCCTGCCAATGTAGATTGTTCCGTTTGCATTCGTTTTTGCTTCAAACGTTACGAGCCTAACATCCTTGTCTTCCAATCGGTCTAATATCCTCTGTCGTGCAGGTCCAGGGTAGGATTCTAATTTTTTCCCTTCATAGTCAAACCGGCTATAACTGTCGGGTTCATCTTTTGATGGGTCTTTACCTTCCGGATATACCTTAAAGATCCATCCGTCAACAGGGTCTTGTTCGGGGACAACCAAGACATTAACGTTTGACTGCTCGCTACCTGAGGCAAGGTCGACTGGTTTCACTGCAAGATTGCCAATATGGATTTGCCCTATTGAATTCGTTTTTGCTTCAAACGTTACGAGCCTAACATCCTTGTCTTCCAATCGGTCTAATATCCTCTGTCGTGCAGGTCCAGGGTAGGATTCTAATTTTTTCCCTTCATAGTCAAACCGGCTATAACTGTCGGGTTCATCTTTTGATGGGTCTTTACCTTCCGGATATACCTTAAAGATCCATCCGTCAACAGGGTCTTGTTCGGGGACAACCAAGACATTAACGTCAGGTTGTAAACTACCTGCGGCCATGGTAAGTTTTTTGCCTGCAATACTGCCAACATAGATTTGCCCCTGAGCTCCCGTTGTAGTCTTAAAAGCTGCGGGATAGGCAGTGATACCATTAGCCTTTAGAGTAAGCAGCATCATAAATCTCAATTCACTCCATGGTAACTTTTCAAGCACGCTTCTAACGTTCATCCCAAGTTTATGTATTTCAGGGAGTGTGCTGTTTTCCATATCTATGAGTCTCATGACTATTGCTTGTCGGATGGCAGGATCGGCAATATCTTGCGCATTTTGGGCTATAAATCTATGTATCGTTTCGCAGGCCGCGTTTACATGGGCCATCGGTGTAATCCTGGGCGGGATTATCTTAAGCAATAAGGCATATCTACTGCGCAAATTCTGACGTATGCTTCCCGGCTCTGCATTCGCGTCCAGGCGCCCTGATATATAACTCCTCTCCTCCCGTTCAGGGAATAATTGAGCAAGGAGCCTGTTTCTGTTTGCGATGAGTTCTATGGCGCCTATTAATTCCGTAGAAGACATGGAGGCCTGTAAGGTGGCATGTGATGTCTCGTTTTCCAAAACCTTTGCCGCCGCAAGACCGTTTGTGTTTTTAAGGGAGGTGTATAACGCGCTAAAGCGGGACACCTCTGTGGCCAGGAATTGTTTATTCGCCTTCCTGGAAAGAAGATCAAGTATAAAGCGGGCATTCCTCTCCGAGAGAAGCAGAAGCGCCGACGGCCTGCGCTCGAAAATCTCAAGCTGCTGATAAAATTCTGCAGACGGCCTTACCTTTGTCTGCTTCAATTCCTGCGGCCTGATGAGATCCCTGTCAAGGCCTCCCCAGTCCTCATGTAAGGCTATAACCGCCGCTATATGTTCGGGCCTTGGCTGTGCAAGAGGCTGGCCTGTATGCCCTTTCATTAAAGGAGGCACCCTCAATCCGAATCCAGGTACCATAAGTAGCTGTTTTTTTACATCTTCCCTTCTTTCAGGTTCGATGTCGTGCATCTTACGCAGGATTATCACCCTGAACCGTTTCTTAATCATCTGTTCTATTTCGCCGATAACCTCGGGTTCGTAATTCTCGCGAAAGAGGCTCATTGCTGCCGGATCAGGAGAGAATCCTGTTTGCGCATTCTCAACCAGCTCAAAGCCGGCCTCGTTGATATTGGTTAAAAAATCTGGGGTGACATCAACAGTCGCCGGAAGGGTAATAGCAAATTCAGCTTTTGGTTTAAGGACCCTGTTTGCTTCAAGAAGGGTAGCGACAAAATCTTCTTTTTTCAGATGATGGATACTGAATGAGGCCGAGACAAGGCCAAAGGCCCCTTCATCGGGCAGGTCCTGCTGTAAGTCTGCCATCGAGGCACAGAAGCCGTTCTGGTTAACCGCGACATCTCTCATGTCCTGACGCAGCTCTATGTCGGTGACAGGGGGCTGAGTTACGCCAGACTCCTGCAATGCCAGATATAGGGCGCTTGTGCCCGCGCCCAGGTCCAGCACCTTGTCAATTGAGCCGTCTATAATAGCTGGCGCATACCTGTCGGCAAGCCAAAGGACTGAAAGCCAGTCAACGGTGATCTTTAGATATTTGGCAAATTGTTCAGGGTCAGTCCTGTTGCCTCCCCATTCCAGGCGCGATGATCTTAAAAACGTAAGAGGGGCAAGGCACCGCGACATATCACACATCTCGACATCAGTAAGGGTCTCTGCTTCTAAACGCTTTGCGAGTTCCGCGAGCCTTTTACATGATTTGCTGCTTTCAAGAAGGGTAATCCTTTTCTGCTCTATCTGTTCAACGCTTTGTCCGCGAATGCGTATCTGACTGAGCTTATGCGATAAGGTTTCGATCATGGGTATATCTTTGTCTCCGATATCTGTTTTTCGGGCAGTTAAAGCACTGAAGTGTGTACTTTCATCAGCAGTTAAAGCGGGAGTAAGGTAGCCCTGGTAACGGATAAGAAGTCTTAGGCGTTCTCTCTGGTCGGAAAGCGTTTCTCTTTTCTGGCGCAGTAATTCTTCTTTGGCAGTTTCGCTTTCTATAAAGCCATGGGTCACCACATCGTCCTGACCTATGCGCATCTCATGCCCATTTTTTATATTTACAACAGTAAATACCCATTTGATCCTATGATTACCAAGACTGCAGGTTACACCATCCGGATCATAAGCACAAGAGACGCCACCTGTGTTGGTATGCTTTAACTCCCACTCTGCGCGAGCCGCTCTATAATCCTGCTGCGGATCAGAGCATTCTCTTATAAATGTTGCCTCTGTCTTAACCTGTTCGCTAGATTCACGTTCAGCAAATGATATTGCACGTAATGAATCGCGCGTAATCAACCCGCCCCATGCTCCATTTTGGGACACAAGGTTTAAAATTAAAATTGTACTTAAAAACCCGGCTATTTTTTTTCTCATACTATATTAGAATCCTATCATCTCAAACTAAAGAATTTTAATATTATTTTTAATACAAATGAAAAAAAATCAGCCCAACTGGAATGTTTGGAATAGCCCTAATCAGCATAAATAGCCATATCGTTAATGAATCTCACTGGCCAAGATAAGTATATCCTGTGTTTCTTGATTTTACAAATAAATGATTGTAATATTAGTCACAAGATTACAGCGTTGTAGGCGTCCTATTTAGGTACACCATATAAGTGCTGTAGACGTCCTGTTCAGGTACACCCTACAAATACAAATATTTTAAAATAGTTACAAGAAATTACCTCCTTTTCTCGTCTATAGAAAAAAGGAGGTAATTTTATGCCTGCGCCGGTGGACGTTAATCCGGCGGCGGCTGAGTAGTGACCGGGGCGGGCGCGTTTGTCAGGCCGCCCTGTGATGCCAGGAAGAGGCCTTTTAACGCCTGGTTCTGGGGATCATCTTCCCGGTGTCTTGCTTTCAATGATTTGTTTCCCGGTCCGAAGTAATACGTGACGCCCGTTAAGAAGCTGTGATAGTTGCTCTCCCCCCAACGCGCATCGGCGAAGAAGGCGACCCCCGGGAGCACCTTAAGGCCTGGCATGTATTCGACGTTAACCAGTCCGGCGGTATCCCTGCCCGAATAGGCGCAGCCCGTGCCGAGGGAGAGGTTGTCCATCGGGTACCAGTTCAATCCCAGCTGCGAGAAGAGGCCCCCTTTTATACTACGCCCGTTCTGATAGCCCGCGTCTGCCGAGAGCGAAACCGGCCCGAGGTATAATTCCCCCGTGGCGCCGCCCCGGTAGGATTCATAGGAACCGATCTGCGTCTCCGATCCGATAATACCCAGCAGCCCCTGGTCGGGGTTGCGCCAGAAGAGGGTGCCGCCCATGCCCCACATCGCATCCGCGCTGTAATCCCCGCCGATACCGTCGAGGGCAACGCCGAAGCTGTGGCCTACGGGTATCGTCACCGAGCCGTCGCCGAACCAGGTCTTGTCAGCGCTCAGGTCGGCATAGCCGCCCGATACTTTAGCGTTGATGGCCGAAACGGCTGGTTTTGACTCCACAGCGCCGGCGCGCGCAGCCAGGATACCGATCGCGCATACTGCCAGAAAAAAGATACTCGTTGCCTTCAAACCAGATGCGACCGCACTTACCCGTGATTTCATGACCCCTCCTGTTTTCGAATAGCCAGATACTGCTTGAGAACCGATTAGTTTCATTATAGAGCGCGACCCTGGAAAGTCAATCGATATCTGGGTTTGAGGACGTTGGGTCCGTTTCCCAAGGAGGCACGTCTCCAATATAACAATAAAAACCTGAATTGAGAAGTGGTACTTCGGGAAACGTACCCCGACATTCCTTAACGTGATATACCCAGGTACACTTGATTTCATTTTTTTATTCTTCTATACTACTGCGCAGCTAGAGAAAAGTCATGAGTGGCGCTGTAGAAGTCCTGCTCGGGGGCATCCTGAATCGAGTAGGGTGCACCACTATAGGATGTCTGCGCATAGAAGAGTGAGTTATGGCATATAAAATAACATATCTGCATACGGAAGGAACGCGCATCGTTGATGAGCGCGGAAAGCGCATTGTCCTCAAAGGCGTGAACCTTGGCGGTTGGCTCATGATGGAAGGATACATGTTCGGCGGCCGCAACATTTCTGAGCACGAGCTGCGCGCATCCGTCGGGAAAGAGCTGGGTAAAGAGGCGCTCACGGAGTTTACCAGAGCGTTTCGCGATACCTTCATCCGCGAGGATGATATCAAGATCATAAAAAGCTGGGGCGCTAATTGCATCAGGATACCGTTTAATTACCGCCTGATAGAATGTGAGGAGGGGGCGCGTGGCGTCAACAGGGAGGGGCTCTCGTATCTTGACCGTGCCGTGAAGTGGTGTGAGAAGCATAATATCTATTGTATCCTTGACATGCACGCTGCGCCGGGCGCGCAGAACTGCGCGTGGCACTCCGACTCCTACGGGAAGGCAGCGTTGTTCACCAGCGAAGCGAATAAGAGCCGCTACGTACGGTTGTGGCGTTTCTTAGCGGACCGTTACCAGGGATCCGCCGCTGTAGCCGGATATGATGTGCTGAATGAGCCCGTCGTCGGGCTCCGGGAAGAGGGAGAATTAAAGGAACTTTATGGCAGAGTCGTACAAGCGATACGTAGTGCCGACAAAAAACATATCATATTTCTTGAGGGCAACATCCTTGCCCAGCGGATCAATTTTCTGGGCAAACCCGCCGACCACAATACGGTGTACAGCATGCATGCGTACCCGTCGCTCGATTTTACCCACAATTTCGAAATAGGATTACAATATCCGGGTACGGCGCATGGTATCCGATGGGATCGCGATAGCCTCGAACGTCTCGCTGCGACGTTTACATCTTTCATGAACAAACACCAGGTGCCGCTCTACGTGGGTGAGTTTGGTGTGAATGCCCGTGGCGGCCATGCCGGAGAAGTGCGGTGGGTGGAGGATATCATCAGCATCTTCACTGAGAATCATTTGAGCTGGACGTACTGGACGTACAAGACGATCGCGAATTACGCGTTCCCCGATGGTATATACAGGTATCTTGCCAATCCCGCGTGGGTAAACAGGCAGGGGCCGGTATCGGGATGCGAGACCTTTGCCGGCTTGTGGCCAACGGCAAAGAGCAAGATGACACGCTCGTGGCGGACGGAGAATTTTGTCCGCAATGATACGATATACGCTGTATTGAGAAAGTACTTCTTGCGGGTGTTGTAGACGTCCTACTCGGGGACACCCTGAATAGAATAGGGTGTACCATAATAGGACGTCTACATATACCAATAATATAGTTAGGTTATAAAAAAATTAGTTTTATTTTTTTGAAATGGATCGTATATATGGTATACTTCTGCTTAGCGGGGAGTACTATTTTTTTGTGATCTATATAAAGATATTATAAAAAAATCAGCATACCATGCGGAAACGATCTATCCTCCAACTGTGTACGATAGTACTCATGACCGCCCTCTGTTGCGCGGCGAATGGTGGGTCTATAGCCCATGGTCAATGCCCATCGACCGTCCTGCGGCCGGTCGCTCATGATCAACGGGAGGAGGCCCTTGAGATAGAGTCGATAGAATGGAATCCGTACTTCCCGTTAAGCGAAGAGCTTAAAAAAAAGATCATAGCTGTTATCACCTGGCAGCTGCGGCCTGATTTTTCGCACAGCCGTTCAGGATATCTCCGGTTGCCGGAGGTGCTGGCTGTCGCGGTCGAAACAGCGGCGGGGCGCAAAACATTCGAGATACCACTTTTGAAACTTAAGAATATCGGTGATTTCCACGATGCCAGTAACCCTACAATGCCAGGCGCCGACGTGCCCGGATATCTGCAGCACGAGGTATTCCCCGAGGTCCATCCTGAGATCGACGCCGAGTGCTATCTGCATCCGGTGATGGTCCCGCCCATTCCGCGCGGCAGCGACCGCTACCGGTTCAATCTTCGTGAATACGCGCACACCGGTGAGGCACTCTTTCGCGGTGCGGATGTTGGCATCCCGTTCGCGGTGATCAAATACAAGGGGCGCGCTTTTCGCGGCGACCAGATCGGCGCGCTCGTGCTGGGCTGTTTCGAAGAGCAGGACAGGCGTTTTGCGCATCTGTTCAATGGCGCTGTGCTGGAGCTGGACCACATTCAACAGCCGGTATTGACCCTCGGCGAGTATGCCCGGTCGGTGGTCCCGCACCCGGATGATATGGGCAGTATATTGTCGTTCATGAGAGAAGGGATCGGCGCCTGGGGGGACGCGACGCGCGATCTGACCAATATAGGCGTCTTGCACGCTTCCACGCACCCGTTCAATGTTTCCTATGTCAAAGGACGAATGTACTATCATGATTTTATTGAGACAAAGTGGAATCGCGATTTTACCCCGGAACAAGCGTTCCTCTATCAGCTGACCTGGCCGATCACGCACGCGATCTGCGGATTGGAGCTCTTGCTGCTGCAGACCGATCTGGGGCCGCCGCTGATCATGATGTACCACAATGCGGGAGAAAATCCATACAAGGATTGGCTGCGCCGATATTTTCGGGATGCTGATGTGCGGACATTGCGGGTCATCGATCACGTAGCGGATGAATTGTTCGATAAGGCGGTTGATGCGCTGATGAAGTACGGCCAGACGGGGATATCATTTGAGCAATATGCCCAGGAACGGGAGATGACGTATATGATCGCGTCCGTGGGGCTCTTCCCGGCGCTTGAGTCAATACAACAGCATCTGGGGTTGCGCGCGCCATACTCACAGGAAGAATACATACGGCGATTTGCGCTTTATAAACAGGAATCACTCGAGCTTGCCAACAGGTGGAGGGGTGAGCATGGACTTCCGCCGCTCGTTACGCAAACGGTTGCCGATTTCTATCGTCAGAACGTGTTCGACGATGATGTGTGATGCAGGTGTACCCTACGGACGTCTATGTATTTGGGCTAATGCGATATGATTAAAAAGAAAATAATTCATATTTTTGTACTGTGGGCGCTCGCGCTCTCGTTCTTATTTTTCGGCAACGAAGAGCTATCGTCGCGACCGATAGCGGTCGCACAGGTCTGCTGCGCGCTCAGACCGGTCGCCAATAGCGAAGCGGCGCCTGCGCTCAGTCCTGATATCCTGACTCTTCCCGAGAGGATCATCCGGGACGGGGTTCTTGCTCAGGACGCGAAGAGGCTTTTCGGCAGCGTCGATAGATTTGTTGCTGTTCTTCGTGATCCGACCGCGATCGATGAACGCAGGGAAGCTGGTGCGTCATTTTTGGCGGAGGCCGGCGTTCTCGCGGCTCGCACGCTGCAAAGCGTTCCGATCTGCGGGGACATACCTGTAGGTGATCATGGCGATTCGCGCGTGTTGTGCGAGCGGTTTTTGGAGGCGGTAGCGCTGCGAACCGGGACCCTGGAGGCGCGGCTGGCTGACCGGAGACTCTACCGGACTGATCGCGCGGACAATCTGGGAGCGTTGGCCGTTGAGTTCGGCGTTGAGCCGCTTCTCGTTCATTATCTTAATATGAGGTATAGCGGCATGACGATATTGGGAGATAACGCACAGCTTCTTTTTACCCGTGAGGGCAAATACCGCAAGGTCGAAGGTTTTCTTGCCGACAAACTCTTTTTTTCAACGCGCAAAGTTTTCCTGGGAGAGTCGCCTTATGTATATAGCGCCCGCACCGGAAAGATCTACTATTACGGCAAGCCTTTGGATTTTGGGTACCGGGCGCACGCGTTCCAGGATGAATCGGACAATTGGTATTTCAAGGAGGTTTGGGGACCGAATGGTCCGACGGGCGAAGTCGACGTGCGGACACTTGTCGTTAATTTCAGGAATTTTTGCAACAAGCCCTGCGCTTTTTGCTGGCGCGCATACCGGGAGCAGACGGAAGCCGTCGGTTTGCAGCAGATGGCCTTACGAAACCTCTCGGTCGATGACGGACTGGCCCAGATAGCCGCCGCGCACGGCGTCGAAGTCTTTGGGCTCATCGAACGGATATCGGTCATGGAAGCGGGATTCCCCTCCGAGGAGCTGGAGGTCGATTTCCTGGTGGAGCTGATCGAAAAACTCAAAGCGCGGGGGTTTAAAGGGAAGATCACCCCGTTTACGTCATTTCTTCGCTCGCCCGCGTCATTTGACCGGTTGATCGCCAGCGGCTATTGCATGGACCAGTGCCTCTTCCCGATGGAATGTTTTACAAGGCGTAATGAGGTGCTCGGTGAGCGCAAACGCTGCACGCTTGAGGAAGCATTTCAGCGTATGGAAGTGTCCCTGCGGTATTATCAGGACGTAAAAGCGTTCCTGCTTATCGGCCTGGCTGATGACCTGGAAGCTATCAGGCGCCACCTGCCCGAGATGCGCGCCCGCGGTCTGGGTGTGCAATTGAGCATGTATTCGGCGGTCCTGCCCCGGCAGAAGGATCTTTATTCGCGCGAACTTGTTGCCGATGAGAAGAATAACGGTCACATCCGCTTTTTGCTGCGCGCCGCGCGGATCGCTTTTGCCTACGGCGTGTCGTGTCCCGAAGGGTCCGTCGTTAACGGCATCTGGCCCGCCGGCGCGAACTCGCTCGTGCATCCCGACAGTATCCTTCTTATGCCCTCTGAGGCTGATGAACGTGATCCCCAAGAGGCGCTTGCACAGCGGAGAGAAACTCTGGCTAAAGTCGTCGCGACGGGAGGATTTGCGCCGATCGCCGGTTTTAATGCGGTCAGCTGGTGGAATGAGAGCAACCCTGACGGCTGGGAAGGGCGCCCCCTGACCGTCGCGCGCGCGGCCGGTGATCCCGTCGTCCAGAGCAATGTGATAGCCTGGACCGCAGCGCGCTCTAACGCCGCGGTGGTTTCGACGATGATGGACCTGACGTATCAGCAGGAAGCCATTTTACTGGCGATGGGCAGACCCGCGCCGCTTCTTAACTATGACAATGGCGCTCCACAGATCCGAGGGGTGTTGGCGGGGTGGATGGAGATCGATTGGGATCAACAGCCGGTACCGGATGTGAGGACCTCCGGAAGGATACCGGTATATGCTGAAACGGTCAGAGCGCTGAAAAAAAGGTTCGGCTCCCCAAAGCCAGTCGCAGCATTCGTCCAGGGGCCTTATTCTGTCGCGACCGGGTTGCTTGGCGAAGACGCGCTCGTAGCGCCTCTTGAGCAACCCGAAAAATTTGCTGCTTTTCTCAGGTATCTCAACAGAGTCAATACCGCGATCATCGAGTATTTTGCCGAAAGCGGCGCCGATATAATTGCGTTCCCGGATCCGGTACCGACGGCGAATCTAAGCCCCAAAATGTTCGTTACCTATAGTGTTGATCAGATGAAAGCGATCGCGGCAGAAACACATAAACGGGGCCTGCTCTTTTTGTGGCATCCGTGCAGGCCGATAAACCCTGGGCTCGGAGAAAGGATCCTGCCTGATATACTTGGCGGCGCGACCGCGGCTGAGGTGGATATTTTGAGCCTTGATGCGGCGTTTAAGATGAGCGACGTTTATGACAGGTTGCGGCAGACAGGTAATAACGCTACCGTGCTCTTTGGAAATATTGATACGGAACACTTGATGCCGGAAGGTCCCGCAGGGGCCATTCAAGACGCCGTAACGAGTCTTGATGCCGGTATGGGATCGCGTCGCTTCCTTTTGGGGACGAGCTGCGATTGTGCGAATGTTCCCCCCGCTCATTTCCAGGCTCTCTGTAGCGCTGCGCAGCAACATAGCGCCACAGCGGGGCAGCGCTTGACGGATCAGCCGGTGGAGATGCTGACCAATGTTTAACGGGGAGCGCAAGGCGTTGTAAAAGGCGTTGTAGACGTCCTAGTCAGGTATGCCCTGTAAATACAAATAGTTCAAAATAGTGAAAAGAAATTACCTCCTTGAATCTGTCAAAGGCTCATATGGCAATGTTGGATAGATGTGCGCTGGTGGGGGATACAGATGCGGAGGCGGGCGCCGGTACCGGGACAAGCATATTCGAAAGGCGGGCGGCCATGGTCCCGGGCGCTGTTTTTGAATGCAGGAGGTATCCCCGCGCACGTCCGGCATTGCCGACCTCAAGAGCCATGCCGGTCACATCGTCTTGTATGGCCAAAGACCGTGTCAGATCATGGGTCGAACTTATTGCAGGTGAATACGAAGAGGCATATGACGCATAAAAAACAAGCATGTTGCCGACCAGATCCATGCACCGGTCTTGATGCGAGTTTATCCTTAAAAATGCGCGCTGGAACCTCTCCGCGACCCTGAATTGCTCACCCGTGGCCAGAGAGAAAGCAAATATCCCGCCCTCGCCGCTCCTGGTGTGTATCACCAGAAAATCGTCATTCATGATAAAGTATTCGAACTGATACTGTGCCAGATTATCGAATAAGGCCTGCGGCAGGTTGGCCGGTTCGCCCGTATGTTTGTCGAATATGGACAAAGACGGTCCGGCCTCACCATCTCCCAGCGCCCGGTTCACCGCCAGATATTTTGTGGGTGTCAGGGTGATGCTGCGCGCGACCACCTGTCGATTATCCCGGCGAACGACTTTAGCCGTGGCGGGACCAGCCAAGGCAACACGGGCCAGAGTATTACCGTCGAACTTAAAGAGTTGTGCCTCCCATTTATTATCCTCGATCGGACTGCGTGACGTTGGTAGGGGGCGCGCCGCCACGGCGATCATGCCGTCATTCGTGACGATGATCGGGTCCGCCAGGTCCTCCATATTGACCCTGACGACCTGCCGGGCGCTCGTGCCCGTCACCAGATCAACGACGCAGAGGTCAACATCAAATCCTTCCTCTTGCTCCACACTTTGACTGAAAAAGGCCAGGGTGTGACCGGCCAGCACGGCGCTCAACGGTTGCCGCGTCAGATAGGTTCCGACGACCTTATCTTCCCCGGTGTCCGTATCGACGATCTGCAGCCCCCTGGCGCTCTCCGCCGCACCCTCCAGATACCGGATCAGGTATCGTTCGTGCAAAAGGGTGTCTGACGGCTCTGTGACCGCCAGGAGCTTAAATTGTCCGTCGGCGGTCGTTGAGCGCAGATCAAATTCGATCATGCCGTCCGACCGGTCGCTTGCGCTCCGGTCGGTGACCAGCAGTCTGCCGGCATTGAACTGGATAGGAGGAAACTCCGGCATATACGTCTGCGCGCCCGTTCGGTCAAGAACGCTGCCGTCGGGCATCGTTATGCGGGAAAGGTCTATTCGGCCGATCAGCCCTCCGTCGGCAACCGTATAACGCCTGAAGATAAAATCCCCGCTTCGTACCACCAGATACGTGCCGTCATACGTAAAAGCCGTAATGGACGGATCGCTTGCCAGGATATCCAATACCCGCTGCGGATAGGTGCCGCTCGATACTTGAGCGGATCCCCCGCTCAGGCCAAGAAGGGCGGTGGTGCGGGAACTTTCGTCAAGCGGGAGAGGGCGCAACGCCGGATGATCGGGCAAAGCGCAGGCGTGCGATGCGCCGCTTATCATGCAGGCGGCCATAACGGATATCAGGGTAGACATTGTTATCGCATATATTCGGCTATGTGTGAGCATATAATTTTTTGTTAAACAACGCACATGGTAAAACAGTTTAGTATAGAACCAAAAAAAATCCTTCCAACCGCCGGTTCCCTCTATTTTGCTCCTACCCAAAGTATATACTATGTCGCGCGATTTGTCAATATAATTAAACTAAATTTTTATATTTTTACAATATATCATGAGGAGGACGCGGCTGAGCGGGTGTTGTAGACGTCCTCTTCAGGTAAACCCTGCCACTACAAAAAAATAAAAATAGTTACAACAAATTCCCTCCTCAAATTTTTTAATGTAAAATAAGAGAAAATTCGAGGAGGTATTCTTATGCCCGCGCCGGGTGCGCCGCGAGAGAAGAAGTGCTGGACAAGGCGCTTAAAATAAGTTAACTTTAAATAAAGAGAGTGTACCCACAGAGGACGTCTGTGTATTTGAAAACACTGCGAGGTGACCGATGAGCATGATTGCCCCTGCACCGATGAGATCGGTGGTGAGTGATGTGGACGGGTCGTTGCGGATCGTGATACCGTCAAAGAAGAACTGGTTCGCTATCATCTTCCTGGCGATCTGGCTCGTCGGATGGACTTTCGCCGAGTTTGCCGTGCCGTCGCAGATCATGCGCAGTCGGGCCAGCGGACATGCGCCGGATTACTTCATATTCGTATGGATGATCGCCTGGACCATCGGCGGTTTTTTTGCGCTTGGTACCTGGTTGTGGACACTGGCCGGCAAGGAGATCGTCACGCTTGACGGCCAATACGTGCGGCACCGGCGAGATGTATTCGGGATAGGGAAGACCGATACGTATGATGCCGCGCAGATCAGGAGGCTACGCGTATCGGCGCCGGTCACGGCCTGGGGCGGCCGCGATTCCGGCATGCAGTTCTGGGGGATGAGCGGCGGATGGCTCGCGTTCGATTACGGGGCGCAGACCCGCCATGTCGGCGCTGGCATCGACGAATCTGAGGCGGGAGAGTTGCTCAAGGCGATAGGCCGGCGTTTTCCGCAGCTGTGCGCCTGACGCTGGTTCAGAGATTCGGGCCCGCTTTCGAAGAACGTGGTATCGTGCGAGGATAAACGACCAGTAAAAGGATGTTTGTGCACATAGTAACATGATCCATCATTCACCACCTACCCACAACGGCGACAACGCGCTCTTTGTCGGAAATATCGCGCAGGCGTTCGTGCGCCAGTGCGTATCATCCGGCGCGATCACGGTAGCCAAACCGGAGACCTCCTACGAGAAGGAACAGATCGCCTCCTTCAGGAAGAATATTGGCGCGGCCAGATGCGGCGGCGATGCTTTGATGTATGCCGTGATGTTTGACCGGATCATTATCGATGAGATGGCCATTGAAGCGAACATGCTCTTTGCATCAAAGGTCGCCGGTACCGGAAGCGTTACGCGGTCGCAGGTCGAGCGGGCCGGGTTCGTCTGGAGCGATATGGCGGAGACGCTGGCCGATCACAAACTGGGAGATATTGTCGGGGAGGATGGCGATGAGATCGTTCTGGAGATGGACCTGGATAAGGAACAGGGGCTCCTGGAGCGGCTGTTCGGCAAAGGTATCGGAAAGCTTCTGCCCGTCTTCAGAGAAAGCATGCTGAACACCGATGACCTACGGCAACGCTCGTTGATCTCGTCGATGCTTCCCGAGCTGAAGGAGTGGGTTTCTTTCGAGATGTCGACCATGTTCACTCCCCCCGCGCTCATGAGGAGCGACATACCGCTATTCAAAGGCGAGTGGGCGACCGACGAGGAGGTCGCTACGCTTATGTCGCTGATCGAGCCGCTTTTGGTGCGTCATCCCTCGACGTCGCCGATGAAGCATGAGGTGGTACGGGACTTGCTCGATCTTTTGGTGCGGCGGCCCGAGATACTCTCCGCCATAGAAGACGGCACCGGGGAGATCCCGGTCGGTTATCTTGAACCCCTTTTTTACAAATATGTAAATAGCGACGATAATATAAAGATCTTTCGGGCGGCCATCAGGACGCTACGGGTTATAAGCCGCAGTATTTTCGCCCAGCTCAGGCTGGCGGTGGTGCATGATGCGGTCATGCCGACGACCGCAATGGTCTTCCAGGGCGGCAGGGAGACGGGCGCCTTACAGGGCTCTCTGGGCAGGAACGATATGGTCGTCGGGGTGCGGCTCCTGCTGAAGGAAGTGGAATATTGGCCCAAGATCGAGACCATCAATGACGTGCTGCGGCTGCGGCAGAAGCCGCACATCGATGAATTCAGGGGGTTCGTGCGGCAGTGGGCGCGTGCCGTCGGGACCGGCGATAAGCGGGGTGAGGAACAGTTGAGGGCCGAGATACGGTCCGCATCGCGCTCCCTGAGAAAAGTCGAACAGTGCCAGAAGATCGGAGGCATTATCACCTATATCTCGCTTCCGCTCATGGTGCTCGACCACCTTTGTTCGCCCGCTTTTAGCGCCGGCCTTACCGTGGCGGGCTTCGGCCTCCAGGTGTATGCCGACAAGCTCCTGGGGAAACACCGGTGGATCACTGTCTGCACATGATCCGTATCGCCATAGCCTGCGCTTCCTCGGGAACAAATTTTCTGATGTAAAACGAGAGAAAATGTGAGTGTTCGGGAATAGGATGTCTGCGCATACGTGCTTGTATTGAGAACGTACGTAACAGGAGAAAAGGAGACCGGATGGACAATTTAAAACGGCTGCAAAAATTATCGCTCGGGTTGATCATCGCGCTCGTCTGGTTCGCGCTCCTCTGTTTTGTCGTGGTCTTCATCGGCAATGTTTTTAAGTGGTCGTTTCTTTCCTCAATGTTCAGCGCGGCGTTTTTTTCGGCGTTCGGCATCGGATTGGGAGCGCTGCTCGCGCTGGCGATACTGCACGCGACGCTGACGCTCAACTCGATCTCGGCTTCCCTGGGGACGATCGCCGCCGGACGTGAAGCGGGAGGCTCCGCGCGCTCTGATGATATGAGCAAAAGGCAGTTCATGATCAGTATGGGCGCTTCGCTGGGAGCCATCGCGGTGATCGTGCTCTGTCTCTTCTATGGCGAGACGGTGGTCGACCGTCACAAGATCCAACTCTCCTTGAACAGCATCGAATCAATCGCGCGTTCACCGCTCGCCGCCAAACTGGTCGACGCGATCGAAAGAGACGCGACCGTCAAGGAGGTTGTGGAGATACGCGACGCCCTTTCGCGCAACATAGGGGAGACCGGCGGGCTCTCTTTGCTCGTCGCGGCAAAAAAGGTCGACAGCGCGGTCTATTACGAGGTGACGCCTTGGTGGCATCATTCGGAAGATATTAAGGACAAACCGGTATCGCAGGCCAGCCTATGCCTTTTCGTTCCCCTGGCGGAAGAGCGGAATAAGTTCAATAATCTCATCATGAACAAAAAACCGTTTTCGTCAAAGACGAGTTATTCGCTGCGGACATTCTATCCAGTGGTGACCGGCGGCAAGATCGAATGTATATTGATGTTCGACACGAGCAGACAGACAAGCGACGCGTATCTTTCACGGCGAGTCTCTTCCAAGGAGTAGAAGATGATATCGCGGACATTGACCATCACCATCGACTCTCCCGCCGCGCGGGTCTACGATTTTATCCGGAACCCGGGTAATATGCCCCGGTGGGCTACGACGTTCTGTCGCTCGATGAAGAGGGTGCGGGGCGCGTGGATCATCGGGACGACGCAGGGCCCCCTTAAGCTTCGGATCGCCCAAAAGAATCGTTATGGCATCCTGGACCACTATATATCCCAGGCGGGCGCCGCGGAGGTCTTTGTCCCCCTGCGAGTTGTGCCTAACGGCACGGGAAGCGAAGTGATATTCACGCTCTTTCAGCGCCCCGGCATGACCGGCAAGGATTTTATAAAGGACGCCGGGCTCGTCAGGAAGGACCTGCGCAGCTTAAAGAGGGTTTTGGAGAGGTAAGGGACAGATTTCACCGGATCGAAACGACAAAATCAAAACCCCAAAATCCAACTGGATCAGAGGTGAACTCATGAAGAGAGTGATAAGAGTTGCGGTGATAGCCCTCTGCTTCTTCGGGATCATATACTTCGGACAGGCGCAAAAGGCCAATAAGATCTGCGAGCTGAAGCTCCACGCGCAATTGCAGGCCGGCCAACTATCCCGGGAAGCGTACGAGAAGCTGAGCCGGGAGAATTCTCTGCTAAAAACACTCCTTAACCCCGGCATAGTCTTAAAAACGGATTGATCTACGGGTGGCTATGATCAAATATTTTATCGCATCCCCTCTTTTTATCATCATGAGCGCTATGACGGTATCGGCGCTCATCGGCCTGGCGATAGCGCTCTACAAGAAACAGGATATCCTGCCGTCGATTGGGCTCGGGATGGTGCTGGGGCCGGTCGGTTGGCTGATCGTATGGTTTCACCGGGAAGGCGCGGCTGAAGAAGCGGCTCGCGAAAAGAAAGAGCTAATGCGGCAGATGACGCGCCCCTACAGGTCCGCGGATGTAAAGCTGCTGGGGATGATCGTCTTCTCGGGGGTGCTGGCGTTTTTTATCGTGCAGCCGGTCTTTATCTATCTTGAGCGCCACCCCCGGTCGGCGCTAATCCCTCTCCTTAGGGGGCTCGGCTCGATCCTCTTTGCGCGACACAGGAGCGTGTCGCCAGAGAGCCAGCTGCAGGGGGCTGTTTTTTTTGTGCCGTTCTTCTCCTTGCTCGGCCTGAGCGTATGGATCTACAAGAGGTTTCTTAGGGGCCGGATCATCGATATAAACCGATAAGGCGAGGGGGCAGGTCCAGAGGCGTTGGGCCCGTTTCTCGCGGAGGCAGATCTCCAATACAACAAAAAACCTGCAGTAAGATGCGGTACTTTTGGAAACGGACCCGGAATCCCCAGGAGCGGTCGAGGATTACATGAACAGACATAGATTTTTTTCAGTACTTTGTTCGTTCACTCTTTTGATGGGGCCCATGAGCGCATCATCTGTCCGGGCAAACGAACCGCGGTCTTCGGCGGAGATGGTCAATACACAGACCGCCATTGACACAAATTTTGCGACAGCGTTAACGCTTTACAAATTGGATACCGGGACCTATCCCACGACGGGGCAGGGGTTGCGTGCGTTATTGGTCAAGCCCGAGAGCGATCCTATACCCATCGGCTGGAATGGCCCTTATTTGTCCGGGGTCTATCCCGACCCTTGGGGACATCCGTATGGTTACCGATTCCCCGCGAAGCTTAATACGGGCGCTCCGGCCATGTATGATCTATGGTCCTGTGGTCCCGATGGCGTGGTAAGCGCGGATGATATAACAAATGGCGAGTGGGTGCAACGACAGCTCAATTATAAGACGCAAACCAAGCTTGACGTAAATACCCAAGAAAAAATACAGACGTTATGTACCAATATCCCGAAAACATTTCCCTATTTTCACGTCTCGCAAGTAACGGTTACCGGCGATTGGACATTTGTGATGAGAGCCGAAGGGGCAGATGCCCCGTTCCCGCTGGAACTGACTGCGGGATTGGAAAAAAGTCAGGTCTTCGAAAAGGTTAATTTTAAAACATCAGTTTTCAACGAAACCGACCCCCGGCACGCATATGCTCTTATCATAACCGGAGAGATAACCGAGAAAGGGTTATCATTTGATGCTGATGCGGTCCTGGCGGTCATAGATTCCTCGCTTAAGGAAAGCGCTATTTTCAAAAATAGACAAAAGCGCCTTCAGGATGCGCGAACGCAGGAGGATCGGCGCCAGTATCGCAGCGCTATCCAGGGATATGAAGGATTTCTCCGCGTTCTTGATCCGGGATCAGAGGAATTTAAAGAAACGCAGACAAAGATCCGGCAACTCAAACAAAAAGAGCAGGAAGAGGCAGAGGCGCAGAAGTGGATCAAGGCTCCTCAGGGGGGTTCCGCGCTCGACAATGCGGGTATGGCGAAAGCGCTTCAAGCACAGATCAGCCTTGATATCCGCGATATGCCCCTCGTTGATACGCTGAAGTTCCTGAGCATAAAAGGACGCATTCCCATGGAGTCCCTGATGCCGGTAAACGGCAGCGTGACGATGTTGGTGAACAAAACGCCCATCAAGGATGTGCTCAGCGCGATCTTACATGATAATCATCTTGCTTTTCATATCGAGAAGAGCGTTGTTTATATCATGACCGAGAATATGTTCAAGGAGCGCTATGGAAAAGATTTTCAATAATCCTAAGCCGGGTCTTTTGGCCGGTTAGGTCAAATCGATATAGGCGTTGGGCGCGTTTCCCAAGGGGGCAGGTCTCCAGTATAACAAAAAAACCCGAATTGAGACATGGTACTTTGGGAAACGGCCTCGGCAAAAACAGGGGGGCATATGAATTGGAGATCGGTTGCGGGTGTATGCCAAAGACGCCGTGGATGAGGGGCGCTCTCATCGGGGCGGGCACGGTCACGGCGTTAGCCGTACTTTTTCTTATCTTGAATCTTTTTGGCGTTCCCTTCGGCCAGGTCCCTCCACTGGGGCTTTTGGTCGTCGCTCTGTCGTTAATTACAATGCCGGTATCTATCATCGGGAGGGTTCTGCACCTTCCCCTTGAGAACGGAGGCGCCGCGTTCATGATCGCTGACCTCAATGCGTTGGGATGCGCAGCTGTCGTACTGTTCTGGGCGCTCGTAGGAGCGCTCATCGCTCTGGTCGCGCGGAACAATAGTCCATCTTGGAAATAAATTAGTGTCTAGTGCGGCAATGGGCACAAAAATAGTACGAGAGGAAGCGCAAAAGATATGCTGGGTCTTAAGGAACTAAAAGAGACCATAAAGATCACCAAGACGACAGTTGAATGCCCCGTTAAGGGGTGCGCGCAGACGGTCGCCAGGCAGAGCAGGAAAGACCGTTTGAGTGACGCAAGGTTTCAATGCCCCAGAGACAAAATTAGTATCTCGCCGTCGACCTTTGCATATCAAAACGAATTCGATAATATGCTGTGGAAAGACGATAGTGATAGAGAGCTGTTCGAGAGCATAAAAAAGGTCAAGCGGGAAAGCAGGATCGACCAGGATAACAGCGAGGACGCCGTCACCTGGAACGTATTCAGGTTCCTGGAAAAGAATAAATTGATCGGGGAGATCATCGGCGGCATGCTCGGCATCGATATGAGGGAGCCCGAAATAATATACTGGTCGTATAGCCAAAGCGGGAAAAATAGTTGGCCGGAATTGAACAGGGCGCGGGAGGAATTCGGAGAAGTTCTCAAGAGGAGTTCGGAGCCGGATATTATCATAGATTCAAGCGACGCCCTGCTATTCATCGAAGCAAAACTCACCGCACAAAATAAGACCGAGCCGCATGACAAGACAAATTCCAAGAAATATGAGATCGGCGGCGACCGGTGGTTCGATAGAGTGGTGCGGTCAGATTATAAGACCGTAGCGATCACTGATAAGAAATATGAGCTTTTGCGGTTTTGGTTACTTGGCACCTGGATGGCAAACCGGCTTGGAAAGGCCTTCTACCTTGTAAATCTTGTGCTGGATGACCGCGAAAAGAATATCGAGGAACTGTTCAGGCAGCATATACATGAAAATGATATGAACAAATTCGTCCGGATCGCCTGGGAAGGGGTGTACCAGCAGATCTTGAGCGATCATTTATCCTGCCCGGACAAGAATGGTATGGTTAACTATTTTAGAAATAAATGTATCGGATATAAAGCCGGAGTATTACAAAAGGCGTTTATGACGTAATGACCGCGCATGATGTTGTGGGCCCCCTATTTACGTGCGTTCTTCCGATAAAATAATTAAAACAAAACTCCCCCGTATCCGTCATGTATGATAATAGGCGGTATTTTATGCCTGCGACAGGTGTGCCGCTGGCAAGGAAGTGCTGGACAAGGGATTTAAAATAAGATAACTTTGAATATATAGAGTGTCCCGGAATGGGGCATCTGCGTATTAACTCCCCTGGGAACCATGGAGAGATGATGGAAAAAAATATCCTTAGCATGGCGGCGCTTGTCTCTGCGGTTGTTTCGTTACTGACGACGGTCGTTTTAAAAATAATCGGCACCATGCTCGAGCATCGGTCGAAGATAAGTTATGAGGTAGCGAAGCGGAAACTCGATGTATATTCGGCTTTGGGGGCCCGCACCTATGAATTACGGAATAAGGCTCGCGATCTTCTCACCGAGACCGAGCCGGCGTGCCACTTAAACGATCTTGCGCTCTTTGCGGATATGGTCGAACGATACGGGACGGGATTATTCGATATCCGGATCTGTCTCGAATCCGATCACATATTCAAGGAGGTTCATACCTATAAAGGTCTCGCGGCCTGGTTTTTGCGGTCAGCGCAGGCTTTTGAAAAACAAAAAAGTATCCGCAATGATGAAGGGGCAGCCTACCACAAAGAGGTGTTGCTGAAGCTGTATCAGAGGATCGACGCCGCATATACCCTCATCGTCCAGCGGATCGTGACCATAGAAAGCAGTCTGAAGGATCTATCATAAGAATATCGGTGTAGTGTCCTACCCGGGTACACCCTGGATATAGAGTAGGGTGTACCCAAATAGGACGTCTGTACATCTATGAGTAAGCGGGAGAGAAGCTATTGACCCTGGTCCGCAGCATCGATCAGGGTTTTTTTTGCGGAACATAAAATAGCTTTTTGCGTGGTTGCTATTCCGGGTTATTTTTGTGATAATAATACAGAGGAAAAGACATGATCATAAAAGACCGGCGCATAGCCGACAAAGATCTTCATAATGCATATCAGCTGGCATATTACGAGAACCAGTATAAACCCAATATGCAGCCCACCGAAACGCCGTATATACTCCGCCACATTGACAAGATGATCCGGTATGCAAATCTGGAGAAGACGCATGCTATTTTGGAGGTCGGCGCCGGGTTGGGGCGCTGCAGCCTGCCACTCCTGGCGCGAGGATATAAACTTACCTGCATTGATATATCGCATAAGATGCTCGAAGCGCTTAAAATGAAAACGGATGGTTATGACGTCCGGGTAAGAACGATGGATATCGCTGCGGCGGATATGCAACTTGCTGATAAGTTCGATCGTATTATAGGTTTTTTTACCTTGCATCACGTGCACGATATCGCGGCATGTTTTCGCAATCTTGCTCAGATCGCGAAACCCGGAGCGGTTATCGCTTTTTGCGAACCCAGGGCATACAATCCGCTCTTTTATGTACAGATAGCCGTTACAAAAAATATGACGTGGAAAGGTGACAAGGGTATTGTCAACATGCGGCCGTCGTATGTGTTGTCGGCAATGGAAAAAGCGGGGTTCTGTGATCTGCGCAGTATATCGTATGGTTTTTTCCCGAGTTTCCTTACGAACACAACACCGGGAGAGAAGATCGAAGACGCGCTGGAAAAAATCCCGGCCCTGCGCTGGGCGCACGCATTCCAGATTTTTCTTTGCCGGATGCCGGTACCATGATCAGCCCTGTATGGGCCTGCCATCGCTGCCGGACGGCACTTCAAAAAATCAGGGATTCTTTTGCGTGCCCGCGGTGCGGATTTGAAATGAGCGTTAAGGCGGGCTATTTTGACGCGGGAGACCCGCTCAAGATCAGTTTTCCGGCCGAACGCAGGGATCATCTCGCCGCTATAGAACGAGAACATTTCTGGTTTTCCCCCCGGGACACGCTCCTGGCGGAGATCCTTAACAGGATCGCTCCGCCCGCCAGGCGCATCGTCGAACTTGGCTGCGGGACAGGAAGGTTTATTTCGATCCTGCAGGGTCCGGCGGAATTAATCATGGGCGTAGACGCATTTGAAAATTCTATCCAGGCTGCGGCTTCAACGGGAAAAGAAGCGGTATGGTTGCGGGGGGACCTTTGCGCTATGCCGGTGGCGGATGAGTCATTTGACGTCGCGGTTTCCATGGATGTACTGGAACATGTTGAGCCAGGCCCTTTTCTGAGCGAGGCTCGGCGGATCGTACATAACGACGGCCTCTTACTGCTGAGCGTGCCCGCGGGGCGTTTTCTTTGGAGCGATGCCGATACAGCAGCGGGTCATCGGTGCAGATATACCGTAAAAATGCTCTCCGGGGAATTGACCATGAACGGCTGGCGTATGCTCGGATATACCTATTATCAGTTCTTCTTGTATCCGCTGATGATGCTGAGCCGCGCAGTGCTTAAAGCCAAGGTTCGTGCCGAACGGCATCCGCCCGTGTCATTAAACCGTTTTTTCAGGGCAGTCAACACGGCTGAGGTGCGTTTATTCTCACGGGCGTGCCTGCCTTTCGGTTCAAGCCTGGTAATGTGGGCAAAAAAAGCATGACACGGCAAAGAGATATAAAACTTATATTGTTCGAGAATGAGCCTTCCTCGGTTACGCGCGCGTTGCACGCGGAGATCACTGATTTTATGACCGATTGGGAATACCGGGGCAAAGAGATCCGCCAATCAGGCCATGACACGGAGATCAACAAGGGTACGCTATCGGAACTGGCGGCGGTCTCCGCTATGCCCGGCGCGACTTCCTGGTGCAGGTTGAACGGCCTTGGTCCCTGGACCAGGGGAGAGGTCGCGGCGGCTCTCGCCGCAGGCGTCTCCGTCCTGCTTCTGCCCATGGTTACGTCGGCCGACGAGGTGGAAACCTTTCTTGAATATGTTGACGGACGATGCAGGGCGGGAGTGATCATTGAGACCCGTGAGGCCTGCCGATGCGCTGCTGAGATCGCTGAGTATCCGCTTGATGCGGTGTATGTAGGCTTAAATGACCTGATGATCAGTCTGGGGAAGAGATCTATTTTTTCGGCTCTGGCATCCGGATTGGTTGAAGAAGTACGCGCGTGCTTTGATGTGCCGCTCTTCGGCTTAGGCGGCCTGACCGTACTGGATAAAGGACGGCCGTTACCATGCCGGTTCTTTATCCAGGAGATGTCCCGCCTGGGTTGCACCATGACATTCTTAAGAAGGTCATACAAACATGATATCGCCGGCAGGGATATCCCGTCCGAGGTGCAGCGGGTCCAGGCGTATTGGCAGGAGCTGTCCCGAAGAACAGGCGAAGAGGTCGCGCGGGACCACCGGCGCTTTCTTGCAGCTGCGGGAGAAATAGAGGCGAGTCATACAAGGGTAACTATTTAATGGCATCTTCTTGTTTATGGCGCGGGAAAAGAGTGCTGGTAACCGGAGGCACCGGTTTTATCGGAGCAAACCTGCTACGCCGTCTCTTAGCGGAAGGGGCACATGTTTCTGCGCTGATTCGTCATGCGGAGAGCGCCTGGCGGCTGAAAAGTATTCTTCATGAGATAGATATCCTGCCAGGAGATATCTCCCGCCCGGAAGATGTCGAAAATGCCGTAACTGCATCGCGCCCCGGTGTTATTTTCCACCTTGCGACTGCGCGCTCGATCGAGGCCGTAGAGAATTTACCTTTATTTATCTCCACCAATGTGCTGGGCGCGTCCAATCTTATCCTCTCGGCAAAGAGGGCGGGCATCAAAGCGGTCGTCTATACCGGAAGCCAACTTGAATACGGGCACAGCGCATCGGCTCACGTTGAAACGGATCGACTTTCACCGTACACATTGCACGGCGTGACAAAAGCCGCGGCGACCATGTCTTTTCAGGGTGTTGCGCGACAGATCGGATTTCCTGTCGTGATCCTTCGCCTGTTCCATGTGTACGGCCCGTGGGAATCACCGCAGCGTTTTATACCTACGTTGATCGCGGCGGCGCTCAAAGGTGAAACGGTAGCTATGACAGAAAAAGGGTTCAGGCGCGACTACATTTACATAGATGATGTCATCGAAGCCCTTCTCATCGCCGCGCGCCGTCCCGATCTAAAAGGCGAAGTCTTTAATATCGCCAGCGGCAGGCAGGTCTTAAATGAAGAGGTCGCGGCGATCGTTGAGCGATGTATCGGGAAAGAGATCGATAGTACATGCGGCGCGTATGCCGCGCATCTTACCGATACCGGTTTCAGGGTAGCGGATATCCGTAAAGCCAGATCCGTGCTTGGCTGGGAACCAAAAGTCGATCTCGATAGCGGAATAAAAGCAACCATAGATTGGTTATCGCCGGCACGAAATTATCCCGATCGAGCTGGTCTTATATCAAAATACGGGTTACGAGCATAAAAAACGATGGTTTCTATAATCCTCCCGGTATTTAAAACATCAGTTTTTCTCGAACAGTTGATTGATGAGATACATCATTCGCTGGACGCGGCGCGCTATGAGCATGAGATCGTCGCTGTGCATGACCGTTGTCCCGAAGGGTCATTAGCTGAACTGGAGAAGATAGCGGCGCGTGACAACCGCCTCATCGTTATAGACCTTAAGCTGAATGTCGGGCAGCATAAAGCCGTGTTGACAGGTATGGCCTATTCTCGCGGTGACTGGATCGGGGTGATGGATGCTGATCGACAGGATCAACCGGAGCTTCTTCCTCTGATGCTCACGATGGCTCGACGAGAAAACGCCGTAGTCTTTGCCGGGCGTAGGGGGCAGTATGAGTCGCCGGCCAGGCTTGTCACTTCAAAGATATTCAAACATACGCTCGCGGCGGTCATAGCCATCCCCGCAGACGCAGGCATGTTTTTTGTCATGCCCGGGATAGCGCGGGATAGTATCCTGAATATGCGTATCGCTAAGCCGTTTGTTACCGTGATGATCGGCGCGTTGCCCCTTCGTAAATTAAGTTATCCAGCGCCGAGAAGAAAAAGAGAGGCCGGCAGGAGCGGTTATTCTTCATTGCAAAGAGTATGTATAGGGCTAGGGGCAGTCGTTTGCGCGTTACAATGCCGGTTTCATATCTGCCGCAGGGGAAAGCCGGATTATACGGATCATGTGCGCGCCGTCACCGGTAAAAATCGAAACGGTTCTTTGGCATGAACATGGACATTAAAAAGATCGATTCTTTACCGGCGGTGATTATCATGGTCACGGTCTTATCAGTGATCAAGGCCTTTTTCGGCATCATCGCGCTCGGGTTTAACGGTGATTTTTTCTGGTGTTTGCAGGTTTTGAACCGCATGGATCACGGCCAGATGATCTATCGCGATATATTTTTGGGCGTGACCCCGCTTTCCATGTATGTCTTACGCGCGCTTGCGGCATCGGGGCCCGGAGCCGAAAGCATCTGTATAGTACTCGTGAACATGCTCAGCCAGATAGGGACCGTTGTTTTGTGCCTGCTGCTGGCGCGGTATTTTAAATTTAAACATTTGTTCTTGCTGGCCGCAGCTATAGTATATCTTACCGATGTCTGGCTTTGTCCGCCGTATACGCCCCTCGCGATGATGTTTTTGGTTTTCATTTGTCTTTACATGATACAACAGCTTCAGGACGCCCCCGCCGATAATCGAAGACAATGTGTTCGCCTGTTTTTACTCGGTTCGCTCACCGGCCTGTGTTTTTGCAGTAAACAGAATATCGGCATGTATGTTTTTGCCGCTGTGCTTACCTGTTACTTCTATTTTCATCGGGAGGAAACGGTGGCTTCCCGGTCTTATCGCATGATACCGGTCGTTCTTGGTTTTGCGGCGATCTCTTCACTTTTTTTAGCGCCTATTTTTTTTACCGGAGCATTGAAGGGCTTCCTCGATTATTGTTTTATCGGAAAATCAAACTATCTCTTTTCAGGGATCTCATATGTCCATAGTTTATTTTTATGCAAAAGCCCTCACTATCTGGTAATACTGTGCCTGCCGATGGTTTGTTTTTCAACATCTCTATGGTGGTGGAAAGTGCGACCACCCGACAGAAATAAGATCGTAACGCTTTTCTGGTTCGCTGTAGCGGCAACAGCGAACGCTTTTCCCCGGGGCGATATCTGGCATTTAAATTGCGCCGTCCCGTTATTAGTAACCGTATTCATTCTCTCCGTATCCGGGATTTTGCCGGCCGTGAATCTCGTCCGCCTTAATGTGCCTGTCGCGATCTTGCTGATAGCGCTATCCGTATTCCCGCAGCGGGAAGGATTATATAGCTTTATACGCGCAGAGACAACCGTGAGTAAAGCGCGGTACATAAAATGGCTTGTAGTAAAAAAAGAGATGACCGGGGAATTGGAGCGATTACGTGCGGAGATCCCCGGTGGGGATCGAGAGCGCACCTTATTTTTATTTACGAATGCGGCTAAAGCGTATTTAGCAACGGATGTTATGAACCCGACGCCGTACGATTATCCTTTATCCAGTGCGTTCGGAAGAACCGGCGAGGCAGAGATCATGAAGCGTATTAAAAAAGGAGATATCCGGTATGTCATATTGGAGGATTGTGATGTCCCCTTGCGCTTGACGCCGTGGTCACTCCATAATTTTGTTACGCGCACGATGAAACAGGTTTCGAAACATGGCCGGTATCGCCTTTTTGCCCTTAAATAAAAACAGTTTTACATAACGTTTTTGATTGTTGTGCGCGCCCGGGAGGTATATAATAGGCTCTATCGTCAGCTAGGAAGCGGCAGCGTATGTATTCGACAAATAGGAATGCGCATCACCGATAAAGCCGGGTCAGCACCCGGCTTTTGTGCCGCGAAGAACGGTAGTAGCACAAGCGTGTCGATCTATAGCTGGGCGTACGAATACATACTACAATATGTATATTGTAGTTTACAACCGGGAGGGGATACATGGTTCAGGAAAAGCAAAATAAAGGAGAGGTGCTCATGTCGACAACAATGGAAACAACATGCCCTGTGGAGCCAAAGTCACACAAAGTCGCGATCCTGGTCATTTTAGGGTTCATCGTTTGGGCGTGCGTCATCGTTTACGCGATATACGCTTCGACCCGGTAAGGAAGAGACACGAACGGCACCGACGATAAGTAGTAAAAAATACCTCCCGTTTTCGTCTATCGCGGAAAAGGGGGGTATTTTTATGAGCAAAAGTAAGCTAACGCGCGAGGAAGTGCTGGACAACTTGGGTAAATTGCGTTACTTTTAAAGATATGGAGGCTGCGGAAAATCATGAAATATTGTCCTGCCTGTAAGACTGAGTACGAGGATTGGGTCGAGAAGTGCGCGGAGTGTTCAGGGCCGCTGGGCAGTCTGCCGCCGCCGGCTCCTCCTGAACCGCCCCAAGAGTATGTCGCGTATCGCGAGCTTCTGCAGACCTATAACTCGTCGGATGTCGCGTTCATAAAAACGCTCCTGGAATCTAACGATATCCTGTTCTGCGTGGAAGGAGAAAATTTTATGACGCTGAATCCGGGCGCTTTGCCGGCCCGGGTGATGGTTAATGCGGATCAGTATGAGAGCGCGAAAGAACTTCTGGGCGATTTCAGCGGCAGATATACCTCCTTTTCCTGCGAAGAGAAAGAGAAGCCGTCGGAAGCCGATGATGCCGGGAAGGGGAATGCCCTCCCATGAACATTATCGCGATCAACGGCGGGCCGCGGAAAAAATGGAATACGGCAACGCTCCTGGGGAAAGCGCTCGAAGGCGCCAAGGCGCAGGGGGCCGCGACCGAACTGATCCATCTCTACGACCTGAACTATAAAGGATGCATCAGCTGTTTCGCCTGCAAGGAAAAAGACGGCAAGAATTATGGCCGGTGTGTCGTCAGGGATGACCTGCGGCCGGTCTTTCAGCGGATCGAAAAAGCCGACGCGCTGATCTTCGGGTCGCCGATCTATCTGGGGAGCGTTACCGGCCAGATACAATCATTCCTCGAGCGGCTCGTATTCCCCTATCTCATGTATACCGATCCGCCAGGGTCGCTCTTCCCCCGGAAGATCACGGCAGGATTTATTTATACGATGGGCCTCACCGAAGAATTGACGTCCAAATTCGGCTATGATCAGCGGTTTGAGGGTATGGAACGACTGCTGACGAGGATCTTCGGCGCGAGCGAGAAGCTTTTAAGTTTCGACACCTATCAATTCGAGGATTACACGAAAGTCGTTGCCCCCCGCTTTAACCCCGAGGAAAAACTAAAACGGCGGCAGGAGATATTCCCGCAGGATTGCCGGAAAGCTTTTGAGATGGGAAAACGGCTTGCCGGGGGAGCTGCGGAGGCCATGCCCGGGTAGACTACACACGTACCACCTTACAAGAGCGGAATAAGAATACCTCTTTTGACGTACGCCAAAAGAGGTATTCTTGTCAGCGGAGGGAAAATACTTGACAAGTTAATAGTTGTATGGTTAACTAATTGTGCCGACAGGAGGAGGCATCATGAGCATACTTCGTGAAGTAGGGATCAAGGACGCCGGGGACCGGCTCAATGACGAGCTTGTCTACTGCATCGGGCGGGCGTATCTGACCATTGAGGCGCATATCGCCCATGGCCTTGCCAGCCACGCTCTCAGCTCAGCGAAATTTAATATCCTGATGATGGTAAAACACGCCGGGAAGGGCGCGGGCATTTCGCAGAACGAGCTATCCCGGTTACTGCTGGTCACGACCTCAAATACAACACGCATGATCGACCGGCTCGAGCGGGAGGGGCTTATTGCGCGGTCGTCCCATCCGCGTGACCGCAGAGTTAAGGTGATCACCGTTACCCGGAAGGGGTCCAGCGTGCTCGACGCGGCATGGCCGGCGTACATGCAGGTCGTCGATGAGCTTTTTGGCAGGCATCTGAGCGCGGCTGAAAAAAAGAAGGTGATTGCCCTGCTCGCCCGTTTACTGGCTGGTATAGGAGGCGCGGATAAATGACCATTGCTTCGTTCGCTCAGAAGTACACGCTCGACATAGCTTCGCGGCAGGAACGGGAGACGATTTATGCGTTGCGCCATCAGATCTACTCCGAAGAGCTGGGGCAGCATCAACCAAACGATGCCCGACGGCTTTCCGATAATCTCGATGAGAACAATATTTACATCGTCGCCAGGGACGGCGAGACGATAGCCGGGTTTGTCAGCATCACGCCGCCCTGCGCGGGACGGTATTCTATCGATAAATACTTTGAGCGGGATACGATGCCGTTCGAATTTGACCGCGGGCTCTGCGAGGTGCGCCTGCTGTCAGTCGTTGGAGAACACCGTAGCGGGCCGCTCGCGATGGTTCTCATGTACGCGACATTTCGCTGGGCCCAGGAGCATGGAGGGACGCGGATCGTCGCCATAGGTCGCCGCGAGATCTTGGAGCTTTATCGTAAGGCGGGGCTGCAATCCCTGGGAAGACAGGTGCGATCGGGGGCGGTTACCTATGAATTGCTCAGCGAGACGATCGTGCGCCTGAGCAGAACGATCGGGGCGTACCGCAGGGAGCTGGATAGGATCAGGAGGCGTATCGATTGGCGGCTGCCGTTCGGGTTCGAAGAACGGCAGGCATGTTTTCACGGCGGCGCTTTTTTTGAAGCGGTCGGCGAGGAGTTTGACGATCTGGACCGGCACCACACGATCATAAATGCCGATGTATTGGATGCCTGGTATCCTCCCGCCCCGCGGGTTATGGAAGAATTGCAGAAGCACCTGCCATGGCTTATCCGTACCTCGCCGCCGACCGGCTGCGCCGGCATGGCCACCGCGATAGCGCGTAAACGCGCTGTCGATGCGCGCAGTATCCTGCCCGGCGCCGGCTCATCGGACCTGATCTTCCTGGCGCTCAGGGAGTTGCTGACCGGCGACTCGAAGGTTCTGATCCTGGACCCGACCTATGGGGAGTATCCGTATATACTTGAACAGGTCATCGGCTGTCAGGTGGAGCGATTCCGCTTGCGCCGGGAGGATGGATACGCGATCGATAGCAGACGTCTCAAGGAAACGGTTGAGAAGACGCGTTATGATATGGTGATCCTGATCAACCCCAATAGCCCGACAGGGCGGTTCGTTTCGCGCGATGAGCTTGCGAAGCTGGTCACCACGCTCTCAAAAAAGACTCTCCTTTGGATCGACGAGACCTATATCGAATACGTGGGAGCGGAGCACTCCCTGGAGAGGGTTGCCGCCGCAAGCTCCACTATCATCGTCTGTAAATCAATGTCAAAAGTGTACGCGCTGAGCGGACTGCGGTCAGCGTATCTCTGCGCGCATCCGCAGCTGATCAAGGCCTTGCGGAAGATATCTCCTCCGTGGGCCGTGAGCCTGCCCGCGCAGGTAGCCGCGGTCGCGGCGCTGGAGGAGGAAGCATACTATAAAGCGCGTTACGAGGAGACCCATATTCTACGGGATGAGCTGGGCCGGCAGCTGAGAGAGAGGTTTTCATTCGATGGGATACCGGGAACCGCCAATTTCCTGCTCTTTCATCTGCCGGAAATCGGGCCGAGCGCAGCGCGAATTGTTGATGCATGCAAGAAAAAAAGACTCTATCTTCGCGACGCCGGCACGATGGGGACCGCTATGGGAAGCCATGCCCTGCGGATAGCGGTCAAAGACAGGGAAACGAATATAAAAATGATTAAAATTCTCGGGGAAGTATTGGCGGATCTGCCGGTGTGTTGTGGGTAGCAGGGTAGTTGTCGTTAAAGAGCGCTGCCACAAAGGGAATGTTGATTGTATTCTGAGCGGAGTTCGTCAAGAGGTTGCCGCCGTGGGAGTATAGCATGATGAAGCGATGTGTGCTAACTCCGGCGTTGTGTATTTTTTTGTGGCAGGCGGTCATACCGGCTACGGCAGGTGATTTTAACGCATTGCGCCCCCTGGCGACCGGTGAAAAAGAGGGCGCGTCAGCGGCGGCATCGGTTGATGAGATGCGCGCGCTTGCCACGGCAGCGGTAACGATCAACGCCGTGATCGATTTTATTGAAGGATCACCTCACTGGTCGGTCTCATCGATGGGTACGCGATACTTTCACGATTTTCAAGCGCGCAACAAAGCCCTCGACGAGTGTTATCAGCGGGGCATCGCCACGGAAGGCGCGTATATGGAGTTCTACCGATATCTCGCGATCTTGTCGAGGTCGATACGCGTGACGTATGGATTAATCGACCGGTATAGTGGAGCTTTGCGCGAAATAGAGGGATCCAACGCAAAGGTCCGGGTCAAGATCGCCGGATATCAACGGTGGTCGAAGAGTGGCGCGTTCGATGTAGGGGAGGCTCGCATGATCATCGCGAATTCGGCGAAATATTTTGAAGAGCGCGCCTATGCCTTCCAAATCCTTTTTGATGATGCCGTCGAGCAGTTGGCGTGGCTTGAGGACGCGGAAGTTTTGTCGGCCAGGGTTCGCGCGCATCGCAGGGTATTGGCGACCCTCTCAACTGAGGTTGGCGATTTGCGCGAGGGGATCCCCAGCGCGGTCGGATTTTGCCAACGGCTGGAGCATATTAAGAGAGCTCAGGACGACCTTAAGAGATCATGCGACGATGCGTTCTCATTCGTTGCGCAGAGCATCTTTGCGGCTATCGCCGATAATTGTCGAAGGGTCAGGGATTTCGCTATGGTGCTCGCGGGGCAATCGTTGGTGTATCGGGCAGACCCGGGCACGATACCCGCTATCGGCGCGGGAAGCTGGTTTGTGGAAGCGCAGGTGTGAGTATTGTGCCGTAAAGTAAATACCTCTTTTTTCTGGAAACGAAGAGAGAGGTATTTTTATGAAGCATTGCGCGCGGAAGTACTGGACAACCTGATCAAATTGAGTTACCTTTAAATATATAGAGATGCGGGTTCCCTGGGTACTTATCAATAAGGAGAACGAAATGAAAAAAACGGCGAAGGTGCTGATTTCTCTTGAAGTTGCGATTTTTCTTCTGGCGGGGGCGGTAACAGGATACGCGACTTCCGTCGGTAATACCGGCGACGTTACGGCGATGAGGGGCCCCGGGGTTTTTTCTCTTAAAAATACGCGGAATATTTCCATTGAAGCGAATATTGAGGGCGATGTGGTGATCAACAGAAGCCTGAGCGCCACGGACGCGAGTAAAGTCGCGATCGAAAGATCGCAGTGGTATATGTTCAAGCTCGGCTACCGGTTTCTTGACCGCATCGAGCCGTATGTGAAGTTAGGCGCGGCGCATTTAAAAGCGAGATGGACCGATAACCTCAGTGGTACCAAGGTAGAGATGGATACCAGCTCAGGTTTCGCCTGGGGGGTCGGCCTTAAAGCGCTTATCTGCGATGTGCAATTCCCCAAGATAAAAGTGACGGCCGATGGTTCTTACCGGACGGCGGATCTGGATCCTTACCAAGGATATTTCGACAACACCAAGACCGCGATCGATAAACGCAGTTCTTCGTTTGTCATCCGGGAGTGGCAGGCCGCGCTTTTGGCCTCTACCGAAATAGATGTAGGCGCCTTGTTGAGCCGATCGGACGCGCTGAGATCCTTACGGGGGTACAAGCTCTCCCCGTATGGCGGCGTGAAGTACTCCGAGATCAGCGGCAGGCTCAGGATGGTGACGGCGGGCTCCGGCAGCGTCTATCATCCCTCCAATATCCAAGCGGCTAAAAATTTCGGACTCGTTGCCGGCTGCGATCTGGTCGGGGATGATGTTGTCGCGGTCAATGTTGAAGGAAGATTTATCGACGAGACCGCGGTATCAGCCGGGTTGTCGATGTTATTTTAGCGGAACGAAGGTATTTGATGCCCGACCGTAAACATAAAGACCCCCTTCACGGTATTACCCTCGAGATGATCCTTACGCAGCTCGTTGAAAAATACGGGTGGGAGGAGATGTCGCGGAAGATCAGGCTCAATTGTTTCGCAAAAGACCCCAGCATTAAATCCAGCCTGAAATTCCTTAGAAGAACTCCGTGGGCACGGAAAAAAGTTGAATGCCTGTATTTGGGAAAGTAAATATCGGCCGACGCTTCGGGCACGGGGAAGGGAGTTCTGACTGAGATGCCGATCATCGAGCCCGCGATACGGCCGCCGGCGGAAGCCGATAGTTTTCTCCTGCAGGTAACGCTGGGGTGCTCGGCGGATAGCTGCACGTTTTGCGGCGCTTATAAAAACAAGCCTTTCCGTGTGAAAGATCCGCAGGAGGTCGCGGCGGACATCCGTTCGTACGCCCGTCGATATCCGGATACGCGGCGGGTCTTTTTGATGGATGGCGATGCTCTTTCCCTGAGCAATGATAAGATCCTCCCGGTCTTAAAAAATCTTGAGCACTCCTTTCCGCGAATCTCCCGCATTTCAAGCTACGCGAACGGGAAGAATATCACCCGCCGAAGCCCCGATGAGCTAACTGAGCTGTATCAGCATAAACTCAGCCTGATCTATATGGGCCTCGAGAGCGGCAGCCAGCTGGTCCTGGACCGGTGTAAAAAATCATCGAGTGTCGAAGAGATGGTCGAGGCGGTTACGAAGGCATCGTGCGCGGGGATCAAGTCCTCTATTATCGTCCTGCTGGGGTTAGGGGGCACCAAAAATTCCCGGGAACATGTCGCGGGCACGGTCGCGGCCTTGAACAGGATGCAGCCGCGTTACCTTTCATTCCTCTCTCTTATGGTTATCCCCGGGACGCCGCTGGCTCATGAAGTCGGGCGGGGCGATTTTGAGGAATTGAATTCCGCTCAACTGCTGCAGGAGGCTTACGCGATCATCAGCGGGTTAACGCTCACCCGGACTATTTTCCGGTCGGATCACGCGTCCAATTATCTCGCGCTGGCAGGTTCGTTCCCCAAGGATAAAGAAGCGCTCATGCGGGCCCTGGGAGCTGCTTTGAACGGGGAGGTCGGACTGCGGCCGGAGATCGCCCGAGGCCTGTAGGATCCCGCCACAATTATTCTTGATATCGGATGGCACCTCGTCTATAATAGCCCCCAAGAATACTATGAAACTTACGCTCTCAAAAAACTTCAAAAAGACGGTATCGAACGCGGCGCTTCTCACCGCGATCATTGTCGGTATCATCGGTATCACGGTCATGGTGCTCGCCCTGCTGGGCAAATTTCCCTACAGCACCAGGCGCGTCGTTGCCCCCTTCTGTTTTCTGATGTCGATCCTGCTGAGCGTATTCCAGGCGGCAAAAGAAAAGATCCCGCAGGAAACAATGCTGCCTGGCTGCCAAAAAAAGGATACTGAGCGCCATGAAGCCTAACTTTATCACTGAACGTGTCGACCAGGACCTCGCGAGCGGTAAATATGAGGGGAGGGTCCATACCCGTTTTCCGCCGGAACCCAATGGTTATCTCCATATCGGCCACGCGAAATCGATCTGCTTGAACTTCGGCATCGCGGCCCAGTACCAGGGGCTCTGCAACCTGCGCTTCGATGATACCAATCCGACGAAGGAAGAGGTTGAGTATGTCGACTCGATCCAGGAAGATGTGCGCTGGCTCGGCTTCAGCTGGGGTGACCGCCGTTATTACGCCTCCGATTATTTCCCGCAGCTCTACGATTACGCGGTTGACCTGATCAAAAAAGGCAAGGCCTATGTCTGTGACCTGAACGCCGACCAGATCCGCGAATACCGGGGCACGCTGACCGCGCCCGGCAAAGAGAGCCCGTACCGCGGCCGCAGCGTTGACGAGAACCTCGATCTTTTTGCCCGGATGAAGAACGGCGAATTTCCCGACGGTTCGCGCGTGCTCCGCGCGAAGATCGACATGGCTTCGCCGAATATCACGATGCGCGATCCCGTGCTCTACCGTATCCTGCGCAGCGCCGAGCATCATCGTACCGGCAGCGCCTGGCGCATCTATCCGATGTATGATTTTACCCATTGCATCAGCGATTCGATCGAGCGCATCACCCACTCGATCTGTACGCTCGAGTTCGAAAATAACCGGCCGCTCTACGACTGGGTACTCGAAGCTCTCGGGGTGTATCGCCCCCAGCAGATAGAATTCGCCCGGCTCAATATCAATTATACGGTCTTAAGCAAACGAAAACTCCTTGAACTCGTCGAAAAGAAACTCGTTGACGGCTGGGACGACCCGCGGATGCCGACGATCGCGGGAATACGCAGGCGCGGGTATCCGCCCGAAGCGGTCCGCGCGTTCTGCGAGGAGATCGGCGTCGCGAAATTCAACAGCACCGTCGATATCGGGGTGCTCGAGAATGCCGTGCGCGAACAGCTTAACAGAACCGCCCCGCGCGTGATGGCGGTCTTAAAACCGCTCAAGGTCGTGATCACCAACTATCCGGCCGATGCCGCGGAAGAGATGGACGCGGTCAATAACCCTGAGGATCCCGCGATGGGGACACGTAAGGTGCCCTTCTGCCGGGAGCTTTATATTGAACGCGATGATTTCCGCCAGGACCCGCCGAAAGAATTTTTCCGGCTGAGCCCCGGACGTGAGGTTCGCCTGCGGTACGCCTATTTTATCACCTGCACCGAGGTCGTGAAAGATGATGCCGGGGAAGTTATTGAATTGCGCTGCACCTATGATCCCGCGACGCGCGGGGGAGACGCGCCGGATGGGCGAAAGG
>JBAWYO010000002.1:0-35774 GCA_037143495.1 Candidatus Omnitrophota bacterium
ATTATCATCTGAAAACTGGTTCGTCCTGCAGTAATACCGGTGATCCTGCCGCGCAGTATAACGATAAAGACGGCACACGCAACGATATGGGCGTGTACGGCGGACCGAATTCGATGTAAGGAAGGCCTGACAGGTTCAGGGCGGGTGAGAGCGGGTTATTATTTCTGGATTCCCACGGCGCCGACACAGTGCAGATGCTGATGATGCGCGTTGGCGATACAGCAGATGGTGAGCGCCGATACGATAACCAGCCACATGATGAGCGTTACGCGCCACTTTTGTTGATGTGTCATCTTACTTTGTCCTTAGCGTCCTCAGGGCCCAAATAATAAAGCGTATCGAGAGGTACGCCGGGTAGAGGAGGATCGAGGTCGTGTTGATGATGTGGAGCAGATAAGCTTTGTTGAAGAGGCTCGTCCCCGCGAGACACCCGTTGACGAGCGGCAGCGATACGAAGTCGATCGCCGGTATCAGGACCAGGCATCCGAAGAATATAAGACCTTCCCGCGCAATTATTTTCTTGATGGCTTTATCTATCATAGTGATAGTATACCATATATCTTTAAAAAAACAAAATAACTTGCAATACCTTTTCACGATGATATAATAAACCCAGATGAGCAAGATAGACGGAAACGTAAGCCTCACAAAACTCTCCGCGGAGCTTGATGTCTCTCCCGCCTGGATCAAGAAGATCGAAAAATACATCGGTCTCGACTGGGGGAGCGGGCGGCGGGGGCGTAAAAGTTTTTACAGTCCCTACCAGGTCTATTTTTTCCGCAAGATACTCGTTCTGAAGGCGCTCGGGTTTAACCTGCAGGAGATCAAGACGCTCTATGATAAAGAAGTGGAGATCGGGGAATTCGCCCGTTGCCATTTTAGCCTCGCCTTTATCGTCAAGAGAGAGATCGAGGGATTGAGCGATGAAGAGAAACGGGAAGCGGCGGAGTTTGAGGAAGTGCAGCGGCGCAGCGAGACCGGCGCGATCGGCCACATCCTGCTCTACTTGAACGGCGACCTGTCAAACGAGCTGCTCGAGTATAACGCGGTTAAATATCAGCGATATAAGAGCGAGGAGCGCACGGAGGCAAAGCGATTTGAGCGATTGCTCGCGGAGCGCCAGGAACTCGCGAATAAATTTCTCACCTGGATACATAAGAACCTTAAAGCTATCACATCGGCGGTCGAGATTTTCGAGACGGTTGCCCGGGGGGATGGCGTCAAGGTCGAGATCGTCGTAAAAAAATGGGATGAGTAACATGATCGGGATGCGGAGAGCTGTACCGGCGGCGGCATTCTTCTTTTTTTTTCTATGCGCGTCAGCTGTCTTCGGGATGACGGTCAAAGGCAGTGAGAAGACGCTCGATATCGCGTCGTACCGTGTGGCGGGGATCGATTATCTGCCGCTGCCGCTGCTCTGTGACGCCTATGGTATCCGCTGGGAGTGGGACGCGGTCTCCCGGATCGCCGCGCTGAGCAGGGGTGGTTCGGTCGTGCGGCTCAAGGTCGACGATTCCCGGGTTTTTATCAATGGGACGGTCAGGAATGAAGGTGCTCCGGTCATTGTTCATAACGGCGCTGTTTGCGTGCCCGACACTTTTTTACAGACGGTTTTGAGCGGTTTTTCCCCCGTCCAGAAAGTGAACGTTCCCACGGCCGCGCTCCATCCGAACGCGAGTTCTTCCACGGCAGCGCTTCCGGAAGAAATGGTTTGCCCGATCCCGGTGAATCCGGCTTTTTGCATCAGAAAGATCGTGCTCGACGCCGGCCATGGCGGTTATGATCCGGGCGCGCTCGGCAGGCGGGGGCTCAGGGAAAAAAATATCGTGCTCGATATTGTGCGTAGCATCAGCGCGCAGCTTGCGGCCGCGGGGATCGAGGTGGTGCTCACCCGGGAGAACGATACCTTTGTACCGCTCTGGTCCCGCACCCAGATAGCGAATAACTCGGGCGCTGATCTCTTTGTCAGTATACACGCCAACGCGTCGATCACCCGGCGGCTTAAAGGGTTTGAGGTCTATTATCTTTCGGAGGCGCTCGACGACGACGCGCGGGCGGTCGCCGCGGCGGAGAATTACACGGTCAGGATAAAAGAAGGAGCGATCTTAAGTCATACCTATGTGCTCGATACGATCCTGTGGGATCTCGAACTGACGGAGAACAGGCGGGAGGCGATCGAGCTGGCGAAAAGTATCCTCGGCGAGGTCGACTCGAGCGCGGAACGCCTTAAATGCGCCCGTTTCTATGTCCTGAAGGGCGCGATGATGCCGGCGGTGCTGGTCGAAGTCGGCTATATTACCAACCTGATCGATAGCAATCACTTGAACGAAAAGGAATACCGGGACCGGATCGCCGGGCAGATCACTCAGGGGATCTTCAATTACAAGAAGAAGTTTGAGAGTACTAACGGGTTCAGCAGCTAAGGAAGGGCTCTACATGGAACGGCCGATCGGGGTATTTGATTCGGGTATCGGGGGGTTGACTGTGGCGCGGGAGATTATGCGGCGCCTGCCTCACGAGGAGATCGTCTATTTCGGGGATACCGCGCGTGTTCCGTACGGAACAAAATCGCCGGATACGGTCATTAAGTTCTCGATCGAAAACACGCTCTTTCTTTTGCGATTCAAAGTTAAAATGATCGTGATCGCCTGCAATACGTCCACGAGCTACAGTATTGAGCTGCTTAAGGGCAATTTTAAGGTCCCGGTCCTGGGGGTTATTAACCCGGGCGCGGAGCTGGCGACGAAGGTTACGCGCAACCGCCGTGTCGGCGTTATCGGGACCGCCGCGACGATCACCAGCGGCGCCTATGAGCGCCAGATACGAACGATCGATCCTTCGGTCAAGGTTTTCAGCCAGGCGTGCCCGCTCTTCGTCTCGCTCGTCGAGGAAGGATGGCTCAGGGAGAAGGTGACCTACGAGATCGCGCAGCGTTATCTTAAGCCGTTGCGCGCCAAAGGCATCGATACGCTGATCTTGGGATGCACGCACTACCCGCTCTTAAAAGAAGTGATCGCGAGCGTGATGGGAAGATCGGTGACACTCGTTGACAGCGCGCATCAGGTCGCCGCTCACGCCAAAGAAGTGCTGGCATGGGAGAACCTGCTTGCGGCCGGCAAGCGCATCCCCCGCCACCGGTTCTATGTCAGCGACGAATCAAAGAGATCGACCGAGATCGCGCGGCGTTTTCTGGGAAGGCCGATCAGGCTGGTCAAGGCGGAGCACACCTATGTATGAGATCAAGGTTCTCGCGGAGTTCAGTTCCGCGCACCACCTGCGCCATTATCAGGGCAAATGCGAGAACGTACACGGCCATAACTGGAAGATCGAGGTTTCGGTCGCCGCGAGTGCCCTCAACCGGCAGGGACTCGTTATTGACTTTCATGACCTGAAAAAATACGTGAATGGTGTGCTCGATGAGCTTGACCACCGAAATCTGAACGATCTCGCTTATTTTAAAAAAGTAAATCCGACGTCGGAGAATATCGCCAAGTATATCCACGACCGGTTACGCGGCTTAAAGGCAGCGGCTTTACAGCGCCGGCTGAAAGTGACGGTCTGGGAGAGCGATCGCGCCTGCGCGACCTATTCCCGGGCGTGAGGCGGTTGACGGCGAAGAAACGGAGCCGCAGCAGCTATGAATAAGGCGATCGTACTTCTTTCGGGCGGACTTGATTCGGCGACCGTTCTCTATTATGCCAGGTCCCGGGGATACCAATGTTCCTGCCTGATCTTCGATTACGGGCAGCGTCACCGCCGGGAGATACGTTCCGCGCAGGCGTTGGCGCGTCGCGCGCGGTGCGAACAGCGGGTTGTTAAGATCTCGTTCCCCTTGAAGGGGTCGTCCCTCCTGAATACGCGAGCAAAGATCCCCGAAAATTGCGGTACCGCAGCCTGGCGTCGGCGCGCGGCAATACCGTCTACCTATGTCCCGGCCAGGAACATCATATTTTTAAGTTTTGCGCTCTCATATGCCGAGACCGCCGGGGCCGGAAGTGTTTTTATCGGCGCGAACGCGGTTGATTATTCCGGGTATCCCGATTGCCGGCCTGAATTTTTCAGGGCTTTCGAACGGGTAATAAGGACCGGGACGAAGGCAGGGATCACCCGCGGCTATCGGAACAAGATAAAAATAGAGACGCCGCTGATAGATAAGAGTAAAAAAGAGATAGTAGCGCTTGCAATGAAACTCAAGGTGCCGCTGGAGATGACGTGGTCCTGCTATCAGGGGGGATCGAAAGCCTGCGGCGTTTGTGATTCGTGTGTTTTGCGGGCAAAGGGGTTTTGTGAAGCGGGTTACCCTGATCCGGCGGTGAAGAATGGCCAGCGCAAAGATCACTGAAATATTTTCGTCGATACAGGGCGAAGGCCTCTATGTGGGGGAGCCGCAGATATTTGTGCGTTTCTCCGGTTGCAACCTGGATTGCGCTTTTTGCGATACGGTCAAGAAGGGCGGAAAAGAACACGGCGTTGTTGAGATCCTGAACGCGGTTGATCTGCTCAGCGGGGCCGACGCGGCCAGGACCGTCGTGCTGACCGGCGGGGAACCGCTCCTGGCGGTAGATTTTCTACGGCAGTTGCTGCCGCAGCTGAAAAAACGCCATTACCGGATCTACCTCGAAACCAACGGTATGCTGCCGGGAAATCTGGAAAAGGTGTTGGCGATGGTGGATATTATCGCGATGGACATCAAACTACCGAGCGCGCAGCGCGGGAAGGGATTTTGGACGCTTCATCGCGCCTTTCTTAATCTCGCCAAGAGCAGAAAAGTTTTCGTCAAAGTGGTGGTGACCGACGCGACCACCGAGGATGAGATCGGCAAGGCGAGCGCGTTGATCAACGATATTGATTTCAGGATACCGCTTGTCCTTCAGCCGGTCACGCCGGCCAACCGGATACGCAAAAAAGTACCGGCTGCCAGGCTCCTGCGATTCCAGTCGGCAGCGAAGAAAATTCTTCACGATGTCAGGATCATTCCACAGGTGCATAAACAGCTGGGGATGAGATAAAAAATCAAGGACCAAGGACCAAAGATAAAGAGACTAAAGCGAAAGAGCGAAAATGAAAAATAAAAAAACGGAAATAGCGAAGTCCTATGAGGGGTTACAGGAAAATATACGGCAATTGCGGACGCCCGCGATCGAGGTCTGGGAGAATAAATATCCCGAAAAAGAATATCTTATTACGATGGTGACCCCGGAATTTACCTGTATCTGCCCTAAGACCGGCTTGCCGGATTTCGCGTCGCTGACGATAGAATACAGCCCCGCCCGCTGGTGCGTGGAATTAAAAGCGTTCAAGGAGTATCTCCTCTTCTACCGCGGCGTCGGCATTTTTCATGAACACGTGACCAACAGGATCCTTGAAGATTTTGTCAAGGCCTGCAACCCCCGATCGGCGAGCGTGACCGGTACTTTTAATACGAGGGGCGGGATCGCGACGTCGGTGAAGGCTATTTATAAAAAGTAAACCATGAGAAACCTGAGCGCCCAAAAGATCAGTGAAACGGTACGTGACCTCTGCATCGAGGCTAATACTGTCCTGCGCGGCGATGTGCTTGAGGCGCTTACCAGAGCGGCGCGGCGTGAACGAAGTACGAAAGCCAGAGGCATCCTGAAGATCCTTATCGAGAACGCGGCGGCGGCACGCCGGCAGCGGCTCGCGATCTGCCAGGATACCGGTGTCGCCTGTGTCTACGCCGAGATAGGGCAAGATGTCCATATTGCCGGCGGCGATCTCGAGAAAGCCATCAACGAAGGTGTGCGGCTCGGGTATCGGCAGGGGTATTTCAGGGATTCGATCGTAGATCCGCTGACCAGAAAGAATACCGGGGATAACACCCCGGCGGTTATCCACACCCGGATCGCTGCGGGGGGGAAGGTACGGCTGACGGTGATCCCGAAGGGGTTCGGTTGCGAAAATAAAAATCAGGTCAAGATGTTCAGGCCTACCGCCGCGCGCGGCGAGGTCATTGATTTTATCGTTGAGGTGGTCAGGGTCGCGGGTCCTGACGCGTGCCCGCCGTTTGTTATCGGGGTCGGGATCGGCGGGACGATGGAAAAAGCGGTTGAATTAAGCAAGGAAGCGCTGCTGAAGAAGGTCACCGGTCAAAAACAAAAGAATAAATCTGTTAACCAGATGCGGTTATTAGAAAAAGAGCTGCTGCGCAGGATCAACAAGCTCGGTATCGGACCCTCGGGCCTGGGCGGGGAGACCACCGCGCTTGCGGTCAACGTCCTGACCCATCCGACGCATATCGCCGGGTTACCGGTGGCGGTCAGTATCGGTTGTCACGCGATGAGAAGCGCAACAAAGGTGCTATAGACACATGGGTCACCAGTCAATGGTTACCAGACACCAGGCAGAGAAAATAAAAAAAATCCAGCTGCCGTTGACAGCCGATACGGCCAGATCGCTGCGCGCAGGCGATGAAGTGCTTCTCTCGGGCACGATATATACCGCCCGCGACCAGGCGCATCAAAGAATGGTCAGGTTGCTCGACGAAGGCAAATCGCTTCCGGTCGATCTGCGCGGCGCGGTTATCTATTATTGCGGGCCGACGAAGACAAAACCCGGGAGCGTTATCGGTTCCTGCGGGCCGACGACGAGTTCACGCATGGATCCCTTTGCGGTCAGGCTTCTGGAAGAAGGCGTGCGGGGGATGATCGGCAAAGGCGGCCGTTCCGCCGAAGTCCTGCGCGCCGTGAAAAAAAATACGGCGGTTTATTTTGCGGCGACGGGAGGAGCGGGCGCGTACCTTTCGCAGCGGGTCATGAAGGCGCGCCTGGTAGCATTTCGCGATCTCGGAACGGAGGCGATCTACGAGCTCACCGTAAAAGATTTTCCGGTGGTGGTGGCCGGAGATGTCCGGGGGAAGAGTGTATATCGGTAACATGAAAGGTTCTCTATGAAACGTCAGGACGGGCGCGATGCCCATGAATTAAGAAAGATCAAGATCACCCGGGAGTATCTGCAATATCCCGAAGGTTCATGTCTCGTTGAGTTCGGAGCTACCAAGGTCATCTGCACCGTTTCCGTCGAGGAAGGGGTTCCGCCGTTCCTGCGGGGCAAGAACGAAGGTTGGATCACTTCGGAATACGGGATGTTGCCGCGTTCCTGCAAAAGCAGGGTTCCCCGGGAATCGTCAAAAGGCAAGATCGGCGGCCGGACCCATGAGATACAGCGATTGATCGGCAGGTCACTGCGTTCCGTTACCGATCTTTCCCGGTTAGGTGAACGGACACTCTGGGTTGATTGTGATGTTATCCAGGCGGACGGCGGTACCAGGACCGCTTCGATCACCGGGGCCTTTGTCGCGCTGGTCGATGCGTTGGAAAAACTCCGGTCGCGGAAGCTGATCGATGCGTTGCCGGTAAGCGATCTTGTCGCGGCGGTCAGCGTCGGCATCGTTGATGGCCGGATGCTCCTTGACCTGGCGTATACGGAGGATTCAAGCGCGCAGGTCGATATGAACCTTGTCATGACCGGTGCCGGGAAGATCATCGAGATCCAGGGGACCGCCGAAGGCGATCCGTTCTCGGAGGCTGAGCTGGGCAAGCTGTTGCGTCTGGCAAAGACGGGCATTAAAGAGCTCATTGCGATACAAAAACGCGCGCTCGGGAAGATCGAAGGTTTATGAACGCGCCCTCCCTCTCAAGGTTACCGCGGCGACTTCTGATCGCGACGACCAACCGGAAGAAAAAGGAAGAGCTCGCGGCGCTTTTAAAAGGGCTCGCGATCGAGATCCTGACTCTTGACGACCTGGCGTACGTGCCGCGGGTACACGAGGACCAGGATACGTTCGAAGGGAATGCCGTCAAAAAGGCGGTCACGATATCGCGCCGCACGGGCGAAGTTACCCTGGCCGATGATTCAGGGCTCGAGGTTGAGGCGCTCGGAGGAAGTCCCGGCGTTTATTCCGCGCGCTTTGCCGGCCGCGCCAAGAGCGATGAAGCCAATATCAGAAAACTTTTGCGGTTGCTGGACGGGATGCCTCGCGAAAAAAGAAAGGCGCGCTTTGTCTGCGCGCTTGCGCTCGCGAGGGATGGCAAGGTCGAGCGGGTATTCACCGGGAAGGTGAGCGGGTATATCGGCCGCGAAAAACGGGGTACCGGCGGTTTCGGGTACGACCCGGTTTTTTATTATCCGCCGTTTAAAATGACCTTTGCCCAGATCGAGCAAAAACGCAAGAACAGCATTTCCCACCGCTCCCGGGCGCTCAGGAAGCTGGCAGGATCTTTCCGAAAAGAACGCTGAGCTTATCTTTTATGATCCTGCCGATCGGCAGGGGGATAAAACGGTATGCCGGTTTTTTCACCGTGCCGCTTATCTTTACATTGCCGATGAATTGCCCCGCCTCAAAGAGCAGCGAATTGGTGATCTTGGAAAGCTCCGAATTCCCCCGAACGAATTCCTCTGAAACGCTGGTGGTCAGCTCAAGGTCGAGCGCGCCGTCAAAGTTCGCACCGCCCTCGCCGAAAAGATTGATACTCTTTGAATGGAGCAGGAGATCCGCGGTCGAGATGCTCTTGTTGGTGATCGTGAAGGTAGTCGATACTTCGTCAAAAACGATCTTCGAGAGGTTGTGGAGGAAGAAGAGGTCGGCGATGCCCTTTAAGAGGGGCACCGACCAGAGATACGCCCCTCTGATCATCAGGGAACCCTCGCCCTTGACCGTCTCGGCGTTCTTGCCATAGCCGCGCAGCGCGAGTTTCGCGCGTCCGGTGCCCTTGATCGGTTTGTCGCGCAGGCTCGTATCAAGGGCCAGCTTGCTCAGATCGATCCCCTCAAGAGCAAGTTCGATCTTGTAAGGAGGGTTCTTCTGCGTCAAGTCTACCTTCATCCGTGAATCAAAGGTGCCGCCATACGGTTTTGCGTTGAATTCATTGACCGTAAAAAGGCCTTCTTTTAGCTTCATATCGAGGCTCATGGCGTCAAGCTTAAGGTTGGCAACGGTTATCCGGTCAGCGGCCCCCTTCAGGGCGAATTCCATATCCCGCGGCCGTTTAACGGGTCCCCTCGCGTAGAACCCCACATCGGCCTCGCCTTTGACATCGTAGTGTTCGAGCGACGCGGTCAGGGGAGACGGTATTTTGCGCAGGTCGGTAAGGTTGACGAGCGCTCTGCCATTGGCGTCGATGACCGGATCCCGGAAGTTCGTGACGGTACCGGCGACGTTGAACGGGGAATGGCGGTAGGTGCCCGACATTCTCAGGACATGGACCATATCCGGCCCCGTCTTAAAGCGTGTATTGAGCGCGAGTTCGTTGTTGCGGAATTTAAGCAGGACCTCCGGCGCGGAGAGATCGGTCACTTTCGCGTCGAGCGTGTTGGACCTGCCCGCGTAATTGAACGCGACCCTGAGGAAATAAAATATGTTGTTCTCGAATGAGACGGCGCCGGTGATCGCGTCGACCGCTCCGGGGAGCTGCGGCATGGTGAGCGTTGCGCCTTTAAGCCTGATGTCGCCTTCGATGCGGCCGGGGTGCGGATCTTTAAGGTTGGAGGCGTAGCTGATCGTGACCTCAGCAGGACCTTTCAGGCCAATATCCTCGAATTTCTTTTTTATGTGCTTAGGTAAGAAATTTTTATATTCGGCAAGGTCCATATCCGCTTGAGCCCGGCATCGCAGGCGCAATGTCTTAAAATCGTCGATCTGTCCGCTGAATTTTATCGGGGTTCGGTACGCTTCGGCCCAGAGGCATTCACTTGAAACTCCGGCATCGGAGAGATTGATCTTGCCGTTAATATTGGAAACGTCGTTCAGGAGTGGGACGCCACTCAACGCGGCGTCCTTAAGATCGATCTGGAACCGGTATTTTCCCTCCAGGGTATCTTGCGGACGGATCGTCGCTACGCCGTCGATATCCGCGGCGCCTTTGAGCGTGTAGTGTGAACGCTGTACCAGCAGTTCGCTGAGCGCGGCATGCAGATCGACCGAAAAGATACCATTATTGAGGACTTTCAGGCTGAACGCGCCATCGGCAAAAGCGCTTCTGACCGCGAGCGGTCCGCCGGTTTTAAAGAAATAGGCGTAGGGGCGCGGGAGCGAGAGGTTCTTAACCGTACCTTTTACCAGCAGGATACGTTGCTTCATCGCGTAGAACCCCGCGAGCGCGATGAAGGTCTTTTCGGGTGAATCGAGATGAGCTGTTGTTTTGAATTCGACATCCCGCGCGGCGGAGAGCATGATCTCACCGTCCAGCCCGATGAGCCGGTCGGCAAAAGCCGGGGTGCGGGAATTATCTTCAAAATTGACCGTAGCGTTATTAATTTTTATCTTTTGAACAAGGACCGTAAAACCCGGCGTCCGCTTCCTGCGCGTGGAGGAGTCGTGTTTTATGAACGGCGGCGTTGCCGCGTTCCAGGTGTTGTCCGGGCGCTTGATGAACGTTACGGTCGGTGAATCGATAAAGACAGACGGGATAAAGATCCTTTTCTCCGGCAGGAAGGGGATAAAGAGGAGAGATGTCGAGACGCTTTTAATGTGGATAAAGACCTGCTCCTTGTCGTGTTCATAGATCGTGAGGTTATTCAGGCGGAAGCCGTGGAAGAGGTTGAAGCGAACGCTGCCCAGGGTCACGGGGCGGTCGATCGTCTGCGAAATATTCTTAAGAAAGAGGTCCTTGAGGATGCGGGGCGCGAGGAATTTATTGATATACCAGGTAGAGGAGACCGTAATGAGGACGACCAGGATGATACCGTTCCGCAATATCTTGCGCCGTATACGCATGCGTAAATTATACTCGAAAGCGGGTACCCTTTCAAGGATTGACTTTGGTGCGCTCTATGCTATATAATCATTGCAACAATAAAGACGGGAAAACAGCGCAAGGGCTTGTCCTTGAGCTTGTTTTACCTATGAGTTCTTTCAAATAGATAGGAGTTTCCTTTAAGGAAGGATAATTTCTTAAAGAAGGAAACAGCGTTTCCTTCTTTAAGATTGTTCATTTTACAAGAGTGAGGCCGATAATCCGGTGAGGAGGGGGATCCCCTAAAGGGGGAACTTCGTGCCCCCTTTAGAAAAAGCCGGACACGTAGTTTTAGTCGCGAGAAGAGGCTTTTCCATACGGGGCGTGGCTCAGCTTGGTAGAGCGTCTGCTTTGGGAGCAGAAAGTCCTCGGTTCAAATCCGAGCGCCCCGATTTTACCGGTGAAAAATAATGGGTCACTAAGTCACCAGACACTAGCCACCAGTAAGAGATAAAAAGGATATATAGGCTATTTCTTTTGCTTTTACTGGTGACTGGTGACCACGCGAATTTTTCACCAGCGGTGACTGGTGACTACATTAGTTTTATATGGTAAAAAGTCCCTGTAGCTCAGTTGGATAGAGCATCTGCCTTCTAAGCAGAGGGTCGCCCGTTCGAATCGGGCCAGGGACGCGTTTTTAGGCGGACAAAAGGAGGAAAAGGAGACATGAAGAAAATAATTATGGGAGTAGTAGTGGCGGTTTGTCTGGGGATGGCAGCTTGCGGATATGGTATTGCCGCCGGTAACGGGTATGTCGCCAGCAAGGGTTCCGACAAGTATCATCTGGCTGATTGCGGTACCGCAAAAAAGATCGACGCCGCTAACAAGGTAACGTTTGCCACGCCGGAAGAAGCCATAAAGGCCGGATATAGCCCTTGTAAAGTCTGCAACCCGCCGGTCAAGACGGTGGTTTTTGTCGGCAGCAAGAGCTCCGATAAGTATCACCAGTCGACCTGCAAAACCGCGGCTAATATCTCCAAGGAGAACCTGGTTACTTTTGCGAGCGAGAATGAGGCCGAAAAAGCCGGCTATTCACCTTGTCAGCTTTGTTGCAAGAAAAGCAAATAATATGGTATACTTGAGACGATGAAGAGATTGCCCAGTGATGGTATGCGGATAGTTTTGGTAGGCATCGCTTTTCTCTGCCTTATGGCCGCTGGTCTTCGCGCCGACGATGGGGCGGCGGGAGAAGCTCTCAGCAAGGATATTAAAGCTCCCGCGAGCGGCGGGGAAGCGTTCTATCCGCGAGCGGCGTTCTACGAGAATATCGAGCGCATCTTAAAAAAAGAGATCACGGTCGATGAAGATACCGACAACGAGGCGTTCCATCCGAAAGCCTCATATGAGGACTTCATCGACGATATGTTTACTCACGGCAGAGCTAATGGCAATTATATCGTGGGATTCATTGAAAAGAGTAAGGGCGGGCTCTCAAAAGTACGCACCTATATCTACGCTGTTCTCGATACGTTGAGCGAAGTAGATAAGGAAGCCTTGCGCAAGATCTATCCGAAGGCAACCTTCGATCAGGTCTCCGAGCAGGTGATCACGTATTACAAGGAGAACCCCCTTAAGCGCAAGCGCACCGTCGTAGACGTGGTCTTGTCGGGATGCAAGTAGCAGGAAACATATTCCTGATAGCGCGCGCGAGCGTTTCGCTGCACATATTTATTGAATTAAAAGATGCCTCCTTTTAGGAGGGATATTTTCTTAAAGAAGGGAACTTCGTTCCCTTCTTTAAGAGAGTTTATTTTTCACGCTGTGACTGGTAATCCTCATTTCACAGCGCGAGAAGAGGCTTTTGGTGGGTGTAGCTCAGCTTGGCTAGAGCACTTGACTGTGGCTCAAGGTGTCGCGGGTTCAAATCCCGTCACCCACCCCATTTTTTGGCTTTATTAGAAAGCAGAGCAATTTGTTTTGCTTTTTTATTGTGAACTAGAAAGTTTGGAGGTAGTAAAATTAGGCAACATAGTCATTGCGTCATGAATGAAGAGTTCAGTATTTCAAAACTCGATACGGTAACTTTACAACTACAATTTAAAGATCGCTACTATACAGACGTCATTTTCAAATTGTCATATAAGAACTATGAGAATCTTTTAAAGTTTTTAAACATCACTACGAATAGAAAATACCTTCCAAAAGATGCCTGGGGGTATAAAGGGTTTGATGTCGGCAGAAACAAGCTCATTTATTATAAAGATAAAGTGGACAACAAAATATTTAAATTATTTTATTCTGATGAGAATGATCCGAGCCTCTCGAAAGACGATAAATGGCAAATCGCGTGTCATAAAAGAGAGATAAAGAATGTTAAAAAACATCATTTATATGGACATATTTTTTTACGACAGGGTAGTATTGATGTAGGTATGGAGCGAATAAAATTCGTTAGATTTCGCAGATTTGTTTTGACGGCAGACAAGAAGACAGTGCCTTCTCGCTATTCCAAAAATTAGCCAGGAATTACCTCTCAGAATCGTAGAATTTGGTATATAGTAAGGCAATATCTGTATATAAGTGCCGTGTGCAAGGTAGAGAGATTTCACCTCGGTTCATACGTCACCCGCCCAGATTTATAACCCTTTATAAGGCTTTATGGCCTTGTAAAGGGTTTTGAGTTTTCAGGGTATGGCGAACTGCTATATTGATTCTACGCGCGCGCGTTCTGCTTTCATTACACTCATAAGCAAGGTCTGCGGGATCGCGTCAAAATAATGGGTCGCGCGTCGGTGATAAAAATCACACAGCTCATAATCTCCACTGGTAGACTCCAGCAAAGATAACTCCTCAAAGGCCAGTCCCAAAATACAAAAAACCTCATCTTTTGATAATGGTGTTTGCCTGCTGTCGAACCGAGCGAACGAATCAGCGCAAACCTGCGATGTGAGAGTTGGCTCCCTAGCGGCGAGCGCTTCAGCGCTGTTTAATGCCACAGCAGTTTCAGATTGCTCGGAGAGCACTTGCTCCACGAGAGAGCGTGCGCTTATGTATCGGCCTTCTTCGAGCGCCTGTTCTATCTGGCAATCGCGAGCCAATAATAATTGCTCAGACCACTCGGTTTTTTTAGGATCTTTTTTGGCGAGGTGGGCTGTGAGAGCTGCCACTTCTTCCGTACTGACGCGAAGATCGAGCGCCTCGCGCAATTTTTGTATTGCATCGCGTTCCATGCCGTCTACATCTATCGAGAGTGCTCGCATAATAGGCAATAATCCGTCCTGAGCAAGGTCGGTTATAACATCCTGCGGCCTGAAAGCTGCGCGGTATATCTTTCCGACAAACCAGGCTACAAAATAAGGATCGCGTTCGCGGTCGATTACGTAATTATTTAGTTTTGTATCCGATATGAGAGCGCCGGCGCCATAGGGGAGGTACAGATGATTCTCAAGACCAGTATCGAGATCCCGTTGGGCTTCATGAAGATCGAGACCTTTTTTTCTGCGCCGTTCTACAACGCTCAGTTGGCCCTCATATTGGCTCTTTAAATATATCCGCGCGGCGAGCTGAGTTTTCGGCATATTGGCAAATATTGAAATTATAGACTCAATATGAGCATCGATATCTTTTGCTGCCTGTTTAACTTCAGCAACTTTTCGTTGTCGTTGCAATTCTCTTCTATGGAGAACAAGCGCTTCGAGGCGGCTTATAGCAGCGTCAAGGGTTGCCCGTCTTGCTACAAGCTGTTGCCAATATGCCGCGGAAGAAAAGAGACCTGATTTATTGGCGACATAATCATGCATGAGTGTTGTTGCATCATCATCAGGTCGGCATAATGAGAGCTGCTTTATTCGTATGCAACGTAATGCTCTGCGGATGTTGACTTCTTTTGTTTGATCGGCCACAGGGTATTGCAAGCGTAAGGTGCGGTTTCGATAGTCGTCAAGTGCGCCGTAAGGGTCGAAGATGGAGCCGTTGCCCCATACTCCGACACCATCCATGCGTAGAAAATTGTAGGTGCCCATCTCGAAGCGGCCTTCGGCGTGGAAATAAACACCGTCCGTCGTGACATACCCGGCGTAATCAATGCAGCTTCCTTCGAAAACGTTATTTTTTACGCGTTCAGGGTCCTGGACAATAATACCGTTTTGCGCCAGGTAATCAGCGATGTCGCCTTGTTTGAGCCCGAGTGCCGTTTCGAGACGATTAACTGCAGGTAAGACATAGCGGCGTTCTTTTTCCAAGTATGAAGAGAAGCGGGTAGAGTTTCTGATTTGTAAGGCGGTACCTTGGAAGGGCTCTTTATCCGCGTAACGCCTCTGATAGACACTCTCTATTCTAGCATAGGCTTCATTGTCGGACTTAACTGACCCAAGATAAGCCTCTAGCGCTGTGACGTGTTCTCTTATAGTGGCCAGGTCTGCTTCGCGCAGAATTCGCTGATCTTCAGCTGTCAATTCGCCGTGAGCGAATTGCGCGTATGTCTCGTAGTCGACTCTAAGCAGATCAAGAGTACTGGCAGGTATTGCTGCCACGATATCCAAGTCGGCGAGTACGCCCTCGCGCCCTGAGAACATATTACGTCCATGGCCTCCGAAGATGATAAAGTCGTTTTCAAGTCCATGGCGGCGCAGCACGTCCATAAAATGGCGAGTCCTCTGGGTAAGGATATCACTGTCTCGTACCCTTAGGTCATGGCGCGCACCGCTGCGTATTAGCACTTTTGGATCGCTAAGCGGGAGAGTGAGGGTTAAAGTGACCTCTGTTTGTCCGTCAACCCGTGCCGTCTTATGATAAAAGCGGCAATACATATCATCGGCGGTGTCCCGGAACTCCCCGGTGGTTGCAGCCTGTTCCATGCCCGCTTCGTCTACTGTGTTTGCTTCGCAGAAAACCCTGACAAGAGCGCGCTCACTTCCTGTGCGGACATGGACCCGCAGAGTGTTATGTGACAGAGCGCTATTTTTGAGGGCGACTTGAATGATTTGAGACAAGAGCCTGTCGAGCAAATCAGGGGGCCACGAGACGTGAGGAGAGTCTCCGGATAGGGTAACTGATATTAGGGGCAAGCCTCCGCGATGCGAATTAATTTGATCTATTGCGCGGCGTATCGTTGTCTGTAGATCAAGGTCATATCGTTGACAGATGAGGTAATCTTGCTCGGCATGCGAGAGCGGCCGTAGGTAGCGTAGGGGGGGGGCAGGCGTATGCAATGCTTGTCTGCAATAGTAGGAAGCTGATAATCACAAGACTCTTTATCTTATTGTGTAAGCACATAGCACTAATAGTTTATCATAAAATCAATAAAAAGCAATAGACTTTTTTATAACCTAACAAATTTATTATAATTATCACTGGGGGGACACTTTCTATCAGAGCATTTAGGGGATCGCGACTAATAGGCGCTCGGCAGGATAAAAGCTATGATGGCGCAGATTCTGTTATTAAGAAGGTTCTAACCTGGTTGCACCAGCGACCCGTATTTTTTTCCCCTCTGCGATGATAGACCCCGTAGAGGGGTTTTTCTATGTGCATTTATACTTGCATATAGTTTAACTATATGATATACTTTGATCATGAAGAACAGGCCATTCTGGAAAGCCGCCGTCGAGGAGAGGTTTAAGGAAAAGTCGATCATATGGTTGACCGGCGTACGGCGTGTCGGTAAGACGTTCCTGTGCAAGAGTTTTGATGGGGTCGATTATTTTGATTGCGAGCTCCCGAGCGTACGGCGCATGCTGGAGGACCCCGAGCAATTTCTGGAAAGCGTGCGCGGACGGCGGATCGTGTTGGACGAGATCCATCGGCTGCCAAATCCTTCAGAAATATTGAAAATAGCCGCTGACCACTACCCTGATATACAGGTCATAGCGACAGGATCTTCCGTTCTCAGCGCTTCGGCAAAATTCAAGGATACTCTGACCGACAGAAAAAGAGAGTTATGGCTTACCCCCATGATAGCGTCGGACGGAGGGTCTTTCGGCAATAACGATCTGAAGCACAGATTTTTATACGGCGGGCTGCCCCCTTTTTTCGCTTACGCCAAGTACCCGCAGCGGAATTTTCAAGACTGGATAGACGCTTTTTGGGCGAAAGATATCCAGGAGCTATTCAGGCTCGAACGGCGTTATTCTTTCCAGAAATTCTTTGAGCTTATTATGACTCAAAGCGGAGGCATATTTGAAGCCAATAGCTTTGCCGCCCCCTGTGGGGTGAGCCGGACCACCATCGCGAACTACTTAAAAGTGATGGAAGCAACTTTTACCGCGCATATTATCCGTCCCTTCAGCTCACACCGGCAGAACGAGATCACCGCTGCGCCGAAAGTCTATGGTTTTGATACGGGGTTTGTTTGTTATTATCGAGGTTGGCATGAACTCAGAAATGACGACATGGGGTATTTGTGGGAACATTTTGTTTTAAATGAACTGTTTGCCCATCTCCAGGAGCGGAATATAAGTTATTGGAGAGATAAACAGGCCCATGAGATCGATTTTGTGATCAGCAGGCGTGGGCACCCTTTGGTGGCGCTTGAATGTAAATGGCGCGACAAAGATTTTGATCCGGCGAATGCGAGATTATTCGCGCGGCATTATGATAAGACGAGAGTTTATGTGGTATCTTCTAATGTGAACCGGCCCTATAGCCGCACCTACGGTGATCTCACTGTTAAATTTGTCGGCCTTGCGGATATTAAAGACATCTTAATGCATTAAACAGGTTCTAACCTGATGGCACCAGCGACCCCAGAATTTTTATAGCTCATTACAGAGCTATCAGCTTGTAAAAACCACCGGCATAGGTAGTTGTCGGTGATTTTTTTGAGATCGTTACGTATATCATCAGATCTTGCCGGGTATTGCGAAGTTATCTAAGTGTGCGACAGGGGAGCGCGAACATGTCAGAGAGACGTAGACCGCTTGCTAAAACACCGGATGAAATATTAGAAAATGTCTTTGCGGGGCATCGTGAAGCATTGCTTGGCGGGAGCGAGAACGGGAAGCGGTATCTGCAGAATTATTTCGAAAAGTTCGACTCGATCCCTAATGCAGTAAAGTTTTTTATCTATGATCTTTTGGCGGAAGACGCCTATCAAGCCGATGATCTTGCCGTATGCCGACAAGCGGTAGATCTTGCCGGCCGGTACCTGGAGGAGGCGCGGGAAAAAAATAGTCGACAATTAGTCGAATACCTGCCCTCACTCCGCTTTGTCGAACGGGGAATATCGATCATGGTCGAAGCGGGTGAATTTGAAAAAGCCCTTTCTCTTTGCGACATAGCCATTAGAAGCGGTTTGGGGAAAGCGTACGCCGCTAAAAAGGCTTCTATAGAACAAATGCTGTAGTGATACCGTTAAGACAAGAAAACCTATTCGACGCGAGAACAACTGGTAATGCATGAGTATGTTGATGGCGTTCTGAATTCTAAAAACAAGGGGGCGGTCACATGGTACCGGAGAAATTGTTGGAGATTATGAAAGAAGATGGAGTCGCTGCCATTGCGACAGTGGGGAGCGACGGGCCACATATGGTCAATACTTGGAATAGTTATATCAAGATATCACCAGATGGGCGGTTGTTCATCCCCGCGGGTTACATGCACAAAACAGAGGCTAATATTGCCCATAACCCCAATGTGCTCATTACGATGGGAAGCAGCAAGGTTAAAGGCTTGCATGGAGCAGGGGCTGGATTTTTGATTAAGGGGAAAGCGACCTTTATCACATCCGGTCCTGATTATGATTTCTTGAAAGCAACATACAGTTGGTTGCGAGCCAATGTGGCTGTTACCATCGATTCTGCTCTTCAGACCTGGTGAGCAACCAGGTTTTGACTTCAGCCAGCCAACGACCCCGGCAATAGCACTCTCCTTACATCCTGGGAGCGGTTATCGGCTATGATCAGCACGTCGATCATAACTGCTTCTATCCGGCGATGTCCGCAGGGGTTATGGCATGGCCATCAATAGGCATATTAAAAATATCCTTGATAATCACCATACTTATCTTTACAATATGTGGTGGGTTGAGTTAGTAGGTTCTGTTGTCTTTGCTTAACTGGCAATTGGTGGACCGCACAGCGCGGGAAGAGCATCGATACCATACGAAAGGAAAGTCACTGATGGATACGTCCGCATCGAAACAACCAAATGACACCGCTCAGATCATCATAGGCGATACGACTCTCTCATGTCCGATCATCACGGGCGTTGAGAACGAGAAGGCTTTCGACATATCGGAATTGAGGAGCAAGACCGGTTTTGTGACATATGATGAGGGGTATGCCAATACCGCCGCCTGCGTAAGCCGTATCACCTTTATAGACGGCGAGAAGGGGATCCTGCGCTATCGCGGTATTCCCGTTGAAGAGCTTGCCGAGAAGCGCAGTTTCATCGAAGTAGCGCACCTGTTGATCTACGGACACCTGCCCTCAGTAACCGAGAGAAACGAATTCTCGAAATTGCTGACGAGCAATTGTATGGTCCACGACAACATGGTGAAGCTCTTCGACAACCTGCCCGGCTCGAGTCATCCGATGGCGACGCTCTCGGCGATGGTGGTCACGCTCTCCGCTTATTACCCCGAGCTCTCGGATCCCGAGACCGATGCCGCGCAGCTCAACAAGATCATCGCCGAGCTGCTGGCCAAGATCAGGACGCTCGCGGCCTACTCCTACAAGAAGTCGATCGGTGAGCCGGTCATCTACCCGAAACGCAAGTACAAATATGTCGAGAATTTCCTCCACATGATGTTCTCGACCCCCGTGGACGAGTATCCGCTGGATAAGGACGTCGTCGACGCGATGGAGAAGATACTCATCCTCCATGCTGATCATGAACAGAATTGCAGCACCTCGACGGTGCGTCTCGTCGGCAGTTCGCAGGCAAATCTTTTTGCCTCCATCGCGTCGGGTATATGCGCGCTCTGGGGGCCGTTGCACGGCGGCGCCAACCAGGCCGTGATCGAGATGCTCGAAGAGGTCGTCAAGAACGGGGGGGACGCGAAGACCGTGATCGCGAAGGCCAAGGATAAGAACAGCAACTTCCGGCTCATGGGTTTCGGCCACCGTATCTACAAGAATTACGATCCGCGCGCGCGTATCATCAAGGAGATCTGCGATAAGCTGCTCGCGAAGCTCGGGATCAACGACCCGTGCCTCGAAGTCGCCAAGAAGATCGAAGAAGCGGCGCTTAAAGACGAGTTCTTCATCCAGCGTAAGCTCTATCCCAATGTCGATTTTTACAGCGGGATCATCCTGCGCGCGATCGGTATTCCGACGAATATGTTCACCGTCATCTTCGCGATGGGCAGGCTCCCCGGATGGGTCGCGCACTGGAAAGAGCAGTACGAATCGCCGAAGAAGAAGATCGGGCGGCCGCGCCAGGTATATATCGGTGCCCCGCTGACGCATATTACTTAGAAAACCGTAAACGCGCGAGCGTATTGTCGCGTAGAAAGCGCCGGTCCGTTCAAGGGGCCGGCGCTTCTTTGTAACGGATCATAAAGGGCCTGCGATGCGGCGCAGCGCAGCGAGGGGCTCTCCACAATGAGAAGAACGGCTATTGATCTATAAACGTTTTTGATTGACTTTATGTAGCCATATGATGACCTGCTTCTATAAGCAGCGCGTGCGTTATTCAACTACTAACAGTAAACCTGTTGTTACGAGAATGGATGGGGAGTGCCAGAAAAGATCGTGATACCAATAAGAGGTCAGAGTAGTAACGTACGATTGCTGATTTCTATTGTTTTGATCGTCTTTATTATATCTGTTGTAATGTTTTTAAGTCCGGCAGCGGCAAAAGAACAAAAAACAAAAAATCAGGAAGCTCTTTCCGCTCAGACCAGCGCGCCGCAGCCTCCGCCTCAAACCCAGCAAGCTCAGCAACCTCCACAACCCGCGCAATCCCCGCAATCCTTTGTTTCCGCCGTCAGCCCTATTACGCAAGCAGCCGTTAACGCGGGAGTTCTTTCCTGCGTGAGCCGAATTAACCAGGTCATCACCTACCTGACCGCCGATACGCAAAATAGCGCGTACCTCTTTCTTCCCCGGCAAGCACCCGACCGGAGTATTTTTTCCGCATCCCTCGAGATAGAGGTCCCGAACGCGGGGCCCGTCTATGCCAGCGCCAGCTTTGCGCCGCTCTCAGGCGGCCAGGCGGGCGCGGTCTATGATACGGTCGAATACGTCGCTCAGACGCCTGATAACGTCGAAAAGAATTTTTTTAAAGGTTTGAAACGCGTGGGAGTTATCAGGAAAGATATTGTCGTTTTAGACGGGGGAGCGGTTAAAGTTTTTCTCATGCCCGCGGGAAGCGGGTGTGTTGTCGTTAAAAAGGAGATCGTCCAGTAGTGCATGAATGAAACAAAAAAAGGAGGGCGGGAGATGATCAATTGGTGCAAGCGAAAAAAAGGCCTTATTACTGCTGTTGTATGTGCGATCGTTCTGGTAGCGTCTGCGCCGGCGTGGGCATCTGATATTTCCAAGATCGACAATGTACAGATCGTGGCTGATAACGACGGCAGAAATCCCGGGCATACCGCAAGCGGGGAATATATAGAGCTGCTTGTTTCGGGTCCGGTGGTCGACGGCTCCGATCATTATATAAACACGCGTTTTTTCTCGGATTATACCCATATCTACGTTGCTACGCAGATGGATAGCACTTTAAATGTTAGCGGTACGATTACCGGTAATTTAACCGGCAATGTCACGGGCAACGCATCGACCGCCACCAACGCTACGTACGCCACTACCGCGGGCGCGGTTGATGCCGGCAACTTGACCGGCACGACGTTGGCCAGCAATGTTGTTAATTCCAGTTTAACGTCGGTCGGGAATCTGACCGGTTTGGATGTTGACGGAACGACCACACTGACGAGCGCGTTAAACGGGCACAGCATTACGGTCAGCAACGCGGGAACGACGGTCGCGGGCGGCCTGACGGTCAGCAGCAGCGGAGCATCGATCACGGGTGGGATCGATAATAACACGGGCGGCATCACCAATGCCGGCGCAATATCGGGAGCTACGTCAGCGGTGATCGATAATATTCATATCAGCGACGCGACGAGCGGAGAGAACAATATCAGCGGCGTCACGACCTATTACGCGACGGATGGAACGAGGAATACGATCACCATGGACGGGACGACCGGCAATATCACCGCCGGCAATACCGGGAACGCCGGCGCTATCTATGTCAAAGACGCTTCGAATCACAGTAATGTAACCCTTGATGGCGTTGGCGGGACCTCGTCGGGCGGGCAGGTGACCGTCGCCAACGGCAGCGGGACGACGCAGATCACCCTTGATGGCGGTAACGGGAATATGACATCGGTGGGCGGCGTGATCCAGACCGGCACTGGCGCGGCTGCGATCTCTCTGGATGGGTCGAACGGGAACGCTTCGATCGGCGGGAATCTGGATATGACCAACGGGAGCGTTAATAATGTGGCTACGCTCAACGCCTACAACGGCACACGCAATACGGTCGTCGTTAACGGGAATAATACCGGCAACGGCCTTATTACCGTCGGGAATACAACGGGCAACAGCGAATCGGGCGCGATCAATCTCACCGACGGGTCGAACAACAGTATTACGTTAGCGGGGTCGACGGGTATCGCCACGATCGGCAACGCCGCCCACAGCGGGACCATTAAGGTTGTCGATGCTTCGGGCACGACCGGTGTGCAGCTGACCGGCGCCGGCGCGGGGACCTTCGGCAATCTCACCGATACCGCGGGATCGATCAATGTCACCAACGGAGCCACCGGGTACAACACGGTTACCTTAAATGGTACGGGCGGTACCGTTGCCAATAGCGGGCTGATGACCGTCCAGAGCGCCGCGGGTACGACCACGGTCAAGATCGACAGTTCCGGCAGTTCCGGCGGCGGTCAGATCAGCGTCGATAACAGCGCAGGCTATACCAACGCGCAGATCAACGGCGCCGGCACTATGACGCTTGGTAATACCAGCAACGCCGGGCACTACGTGAGCGGCGCGCTCAGCCTGGCGAATGGGACGGCGGGTAATAACGGCATTGTCCTTAACGGCGCCGGCGGCACCAATCCGAATACCGGCCTCTTGCAGGTCAATAACAGCTCGGGGAACGCCATCGCGTCCCTCAACGGCAGCGGGAGTTCGGTCATCGCCAACGGGTTTGCGGCGTATAGCGCCGGGACCGCCGCCTCGCACAGCGGCAGTAATGGTATTATCGTTACCGGCTCCGGCAACAGCAACACGTTGACGGTCGGTAATACGGCGGATACCGTCATGTCATTTACTGACGACACCGCGGCGCACACGGTCTTTAACAGGACCGTTACCAACGGGTCAAGCATTACGGGAGGCGCTTCGATTTATGCGGGCGCCGGCGCGGTTTCTGATAACAGCATTTCCGTCACGACGACCAAAAGCACGACCGTCAACGGCAATACGGTCAATTATGGGACGTATGTCAACGGTGGTATGCTTGTTGACGGTTCTTTAGGCGTCAACGGTAACATCTATACACTCAAGAGCGACGCCAACGCGTCGATCAATGTCGCCAACAATGGCTTAAATATCGCGGGCGCCACGAATGACGTTACGCTGACCTCAGATAACAACGGCGCGCCTAGCGACGGCCGCGCTCAGCTGAACCTGACGCCGACGACTGGTTCGATGTTGGTTACGAATACAGGCACCGGGCATACGGAGGGTATCAGTATCGGGCAGACCGAGACGGTCGTTTCCGGCGGTACTCATTCCACGAGCGTGACGTATAACGATTGGGGCGCGACATTCAAGAACGACGAGACGGGCGGGCCGGCGCGCGTGACCGGTATCGCCGACGGAAGTGAAGATTATGACGCGGTCAACTATCGCCAGTTAAAGGATATCAGGAACGCCGCCTACGCAGGATCGGCCAACGCCGCGGCCCTGGCGGCCATTCCGCCGGTCGCTCCGGGGAAGACATTTTCGCTTGGAGCAGGATATGGTAATTATAAAGGCATGAACGCAATCGCGACCGGGGTTAAGGTGGTCGTCGGTTCTAAGAAAGATATTATACTCTCCGGTGGTGTCAGCCACTGCGATCGCGAGATCAGCTCGAACGCGGGTTTAGGGTATAGCTGGTAAGGATCGGCTAGTACATAGTTTGCGGGAATGTAGGGTGAGCCGATTTTAGCGTCTATGTAATTTTACCGTTATCTCATAGTTTTTGAGAGAAGAAAATGGCCATGATCAATCATCGTGATCATGGCCATTTTATGGGAAGAATCTGACCATGAAATTGACGTATCGTCTGCCAGGGGAAATAAAACCGGTGATTTCGAAAAGATGAGTGGCAACGATAGTAAATTTTTGCGGACGGTGGTATAATCGCGCAGAGGGGGAACCTTGTCGCAGAATGTCGTGAAGCATCCCGTATCCGATACTTCTTCCGCCGTGTCACACCGGCGCATCGTCATTGCCAGCATGGTCGGCACGACCATCGAGTTCTACGACTTCTACATCTATGCAACGGCTGCTGTTTCCGTCTTTCCGATCCTTTTCTTCCCCAGGAGCGATGCGGGCGCGGCGCTCCTGGCCTCGATGGCGACCTTCGGGGTCGCCTTTGTGGCGCGACCCATCGGCTCCGTTCTTTTCGGACATTTCGGGGATCGGATCGGGCGCAAGGCTACCCTGGTCAGTTCGCTCCTGACGATGGGGATCGCGACGTTCCTGATCGGTCTTCTCCCGACGTTCATGCAGATCGGCCTGCTGGCGCCCGTTCTCCTGACGGTTTTGCGCTTCTCCCAGGGGTTGGGTCTCGGCGGCGAGTGGTCGGGGGCGGCTCTCCTGGCGACCGAGACGGCCGTCAAAGGGAAGCGGGCCCGGGCCGCAATGTGGCCGCAGTTGGGGGCGCCGTTCGGATTTATTCTCGCCAACGGTTTCTTCCTGTTACTCACGATGTTATTCCACTACAATTCCACGCAGGATCGGTCGCAGGGTGATTTTCTTGCCTGGGGATGGCGTATCCCGTTTCTGGCATCGTGCGTCATGGTAGCGGTGGGGTTGTACGTGCGGGTTAAGCTCAACGAGACGCCGGTCTTCGCGAGGGCCGTGGCACGCGGAGAGAAGCTCAAACAGCCCGTAACCGTTGTATTCCAGAAACATCGAAAGGAACTCGTCCTCGGCACCTTCATCATGCTTGCCACCTACGGGGTCTTCTATTTGATGACGACCTGGATACTTTCGTATGCGATCGGCAAAGCGGAGCTGGGTTTTCTGGGGATCGGCTACAGCCGTTTCCTGGTCTTACAACTTATTTCCGTGCTTTTCTTCGCGGGGATGGTCCCGGTTGCCGGCGCTCTTGCGGACAAGTATGGCCGCCGCAGCTTCCTGATGGTGGTGACGACCGCCATCATCCTCTTCGGTTTTTCATTCGGTTTTTTTCTTGATCCTGCGGTCATGGGGGTGGGAGCGCAGGTCAGCGCAGGGCTCATGTTGCTGTTCCTTTGCATCGGTATGGCGCTGATGGGGCTGTCGTTCGGGCCGATGTCAGCCGTCCTGCCGGAGCTCTTCTCGACGAACGTGCGGTACACCGGTTCCGGGATCGCCTACAACGTTTCCTCGATCCTCGGTGCCGCCCTGACCCCGTTCGTCGCTGTCTGGCTCGCGAAGAACCACGGGGTCGGTTCCGTCGGGATCTATCTCTCCGTTCTGGGCGTACTGACGTTCGCGGCGCTCTGGTTCTCTAAAGAGACAAAGCATACCGATCTTGATACACTCGAGGATGCGAAGGCGACGGTTGGCATTGAAACGACATCGCCGTAGCGCAGCTGCTATAGTTTGCGGCAGAGAGTCAGTTTATATGCCGCGTATCACAGTAGCACTGATGAAAAGCAGTAAAAAGGGGCAGCTATGAGTAAAAGCGCTATGAGCGTATTTGTGCATGGGGTCTACATAGTTTTTTTGGGAGTATTATTTTTATTTTTCCCAAACTCCTGCTTAGGGCTTCTGGGCATGAAGACAACCGGAGAAGTGTGGATCCGTGTCGCGGCCTGGTTCGTGCTCTGGCTGGGGGTCTATTATATCGTTGCCGCCCGCAGCGGATCGAAAGCATCTATTTATTTGACCTTGTACAGCCGCCCGGCATTTTTTCTTTTTCTGGCGACCCTGGCCGGCCTTAAGATGATAGAGCCCGTTTTTATGATCCTTGGCGCGGGAGATGTAGCGTCAGCGATCTGGACAGCCGCCGCACTGCGTTCTGAAAAAACTACCGCATGAATTTAATTGATTTCGGTTTTCAAAAATCAAACCTCTTCCAGCATATGCCGCTCTTTGACGAGATCCTCTATGTTGGGCATACCCAGGAGAAGGTGCGCCAGTATACCGCGATTCACGAGAACCGGACCTGCACCATCCTGTCGCTTAATTTTATCCGCAATGATGAAAAGATCCTCTGGGACGCGGTAGAGGATTTTGTGAAAAGAGGCACCGCCAAAGCAGCCTCCAGCGTGCGCGGCAATCATATCTTCGATCTCCTGACGATTGACATCCATAAAGAGATCGAGACGTTTAATTATAACGATCTTGCCGCCGTTATTATTGCCGCGGCGAGTCGCCTGGCCCCCGGAGGCGTCAGGATGATCAAGTACTCTTCCGCCTATGCGCTTATTCACAAAACGACCGCCGACGATTGGGGAAAGATAACCTTTAAGACCGCGGTAGATGTCTTCAGGCCCAAGCCCGATTATTTAGATATGCTTATCGCGATGCTTTTAAAGGATTATCTCTTTCCGCGCGATCCGGTCATTCTTTTGCTCAACGATTTGAGCCAGAATCCTGTTTTTGATCTCCAGAACGAGACGCAGCAAAAGAGGATCAAAAAAGTCATGGGAGAGCTTATTCCTACCTCCGTTGAATTTGTCCCCGAGGTCTATATCCAGGATAAGAACGGGGCGAGAGAACTGCTTTCGGGGTCTGCATTATAGTTATTCAAAATGAGAAACAGGGGTGGCTCTCGTGGTTTTCCGCTTGAAAACTGAATTTATAGAACTGGATAATCTGCTGAAGGCCGCTAATCTCGTTGAAAACGGTGCGCGGGCCAAAGAGTATATTTTGTCGGACGCCGTTTTCGTGAACGGGCAGGTTGAAAGACGCATCCGACGGAAGCTGCGGCCGGGAGATAGCGTCGTGCTCGGCGCGCAGACGGTCGATATCATCGCGCAGGGAGGCGAGCATGCCTGACCGGGGTGAACGTGACCTGGGTCCGCAACCGGTCGCCGGGCTCATGGCTGAACACGGGTTAAAATCTCATGACCTGGTAGAGCATTCGACCCGACAACTGACGCATAAGATGGTCAGTCGCGCGGTCAAGGGGAGGCGACTGACACCGAATATCCAGCGCAAGATCATGGACGCTTTGAATAAAGCCGCGGGAAAAGAGTACGGGTTGAAGGAGCTCTTTAACTATTAGCGATTTTCATATTTTTTTAAAGATGGAAGGCGATGCGAGCGGGCGGAGGAGGGTCCTGCTTGCTAATAAAACCCTTCATATTTTTTTCGAAGGGTTTTATTAGTGGTCGATTTCTCGAAAACTATTTCTTTTTGGACGTCTTTTTCTTAGCTGTTTTCTTGGCTGCTTTCTTCTTTGCCGGCATTTTAACACCCCCTTTGCAGATCAATTTTACTTCTAGTACCTACATCATAGCACACTGTTACACAAAAAGGTTAAACTATTTAAAAAAATAATTCCCCTCTATGCAAAGGGCTTTGTTTAGGGTACAATGATGCATCATTTTTCCGATCTTATTAATCGATAAAAGGATACGTTAAAAATGGCTCTGATAAGCTTACAGGAGATCACGCTGGCGTTCGGCGGTCCGCGTATTTTCGATCACCTGAACCTGCAGCTTGAAACCGGCGAGCGTATCGCCCTGCTGGGGCGTAACGGCACCGGAAAGACGACCCTGATGAAGGTGATGGCGCTCCGGCAGTCGGTCGACACCGGGAACGTTATTGTGCAAAAAGGGATCCAGGTCGGCCACCTGCCGCAGGAGGTCGATGCCGATATTTCCGGGACCGTTTTTGATGTTGTCCTCTCGGGGCTCGGCGCGCGCGCGGAACTTTTGAGTCGCTACCACCATCTTGCCCACCGGATGCAGACGGGGCATGCCCCGGAACTGATGCGTGAGCTCGGCGAGTTACAGGAGAAGCTCGATCACACCGGGGGTTGGGACCTGGACTATCAGGTCGAAGAGGTGATTACCAGGATGAAGCTCGACCCGGAGAGTGACTTTACGCTGCTCTCGGGCGGGCAAAAGCGTCGGGCGCTTCTGGCCCGGGCGCTCGTGCTTAAACCTGAAGTTCTCCTGCTCGACGAACCAACGAACCATCTCGATATCGATTCCATGCTCTGGCTCGAGGGGTTTTTACTCAAGTATCCGGGTACTGTTCTCTTTGTGACGCACGACCGTATGTTCATGGGCCGGGTAGCGACCAGGATCCTTGAGCTCGATCGCGGAAAGATCTTCGGCTGGTCGTGCGATTATAAGACTTTTCTTGAGCGCAAACAGGCCGCGCTTGATAACGAAGAGGCCCGCTGGGATCGTCTCGACAAGAGGTTGGCAGAAGAAGAGATCTGGATCCGCAAAGGCGTCAAGGCGCGCACCTGTCGCAGTGAAGGGCGTGTCAAAGCGCTTGAGCGCTTACGGGAAGAGAAGAAGGCCCAGCGCCAGGCGATCGGCCAGGTACGCATGCACGCGCAGAAGGCGGCTCCTTCGGGCCACCGGATCGCGAAGATCACGCACCTTACCTTCGGGTACGGCGAAAAACCGCTCGTCAGGGACCTGACGACCCAGATCATGCGCGGCGACAGGATCGGTGTTATCGGGCCCAACGGCAGCGGCAAGACGACCCTGTTGCGGCTCCTGCTGGGCACGCTCACGCCCCAGAGCGGTACCGTCAGCCTGGGAACGGACCTGAAGATCGCGTATTACGATCAGCTTCGCGCGCAGCTGGACGAGGAGAAGAATGTCGCCCAGAATGTCAATGAAGGTTCCGACACGATCGTTATCAACGGTAAGCCGCGGCATATTCTCGGCTATCTGCAGGATTTTCTCTTTACCCCCGATCGATCACGCACGCCGGTTAAAGTCCTCTCGGGCGGGGAACGTAACCGGCTCTTTCTCGCGCGGCTCTTTTCAAAACCATCGAATGTTCTGGTGATGGACGAACCCACTAATGATCTGGACATCGAGACGCTCGAGCTTCTGGAAGAATTACTCCTCGAATATCCCGGGACGATCCTGCTCGTCAGCCATGATCGGGCGTTTCTCAACAATGTCGTGACCTCGACGATGGTCCTTGAGGGGGAGGGCGTGATCAACGAGTATCCCGGCGGGTATGATGATTGGCTCAGCCAGCGTAAGCAGGCCGCGCCGGCGCCGGCAAAATCAAAACCGGCGCCCGAGGTGGTCCGGCCGAAAAAAGAACCCGCCGCGCGCAAGCTCTCGATCAAGGAAGGGCAGGAACGGGATGGTCTCCCGGCGCTGATCGAGAAGCTGGAAGCCGAGCAGCAAGAGATCTTCGCCCGTCTCGCTGATCATCATTTTTACCAGGGTGATCCCGCCCAGGTCGAGCAGGCCAGGGCGCGGTCAGCGGCCCTGGCGCAGGAGCTTGAGCGGGCGTATCAGCGCTGGGAATATCTGGGCGAATTTCCTTGATATAGGCGGCAGATCCGCTATAATAGGATCGTGAAGGCTTAGGACGGTTCTACCCCTACCCCGGCATGTTCTCCCCCCGAGAGAGGATGTCCGTGCATACCGGAGATCTCCAAGGAGCGCGCGCCTCATCAAAAAGATAAAACGGTCTTCCAGGACCCGGAAATGCAAATTCCTCAATTGTAAACAGATCCTGAGCATTTACAATCACGCGGGATATTGCCACGTGCATTTGCGGTGCGTTGAAAAAAAATAATAACGAGAGAACTATGGCGATCGACCCGGCAAGAGATTTTCCGGCAAAAAGAAAGAGGAGCTATGAGCGAACACGTGCATGACGATGATTCTTCGGTGCCGGCGGCGACGGAGCAGGATCTGGCGGCTCTCATACGAAAGATGCAGCAGCAGTTAACGTTTTTGGAGAAGAAGATAGATATCCTGATCAACCAGTCGGCGGCAAACGCGCCACGAGAGAATCATTTTTCGAAACCGTTCCGGCCGACGGCGCGGCCGCCGCGGGAGGGCAACTTCTCGAAACCGTTCCGGCCCTTCGAGCGTTCACACCGCCCGTTCGAGCGGACGCACGGAAAACCCTCAGGAGAAAAGAGCTTCGACCGACATCCGCAAGAGAGCGGCTTCGGCCAGGGGCGTCCGTATAAGAAACGCTACGAAGGCGAAAAGAGGGGATTTGACCAGAAGAAGAAGCCGTTCCATTTTGCGCGGAAAGAGCGCGGATAAGAACAGATAGCGTATTCAGGACGGCCGGTAAAAAAAGACGGTCACGCGAAGATTAGGGGCTATTGATCGAAGTTCGGTCAATAGCCCTTTTTTTGCCGGCGCCGCCCCGGACGGGCAGGTATGGTCCGCGACAGAGTAAAAACTGATTTTTTACAGGTAATATGCTATACTAGAAGTGTGATTCAGCTGACTTAATTCTGATCTGGGCACCAGCGAGGTGACCACAATGTACATGCTAAGCAATGGCAGTTACCAACGAAGCCGATCAAAGACGTGATCGGCTTTTTTATGTTCTGAAAACGATTTCGCGCGCAGGTGACGCAGGTAAGGAGAAGATTCCATGACCGGACCGGAAAGATCACCGCAGGAGCACGATGCGACGTTGGTTGACGGTAAGTATTCGATCAGAGACCTGGTCGACATTGATCAACTACTGGTGATCTTTGAAAAATTTACCCGGGCTACCGGGTTCACGATCGGATTTCTGGACCATCCCGGGTTGAATATACTTATTGGGACCGGCTGGAAAGATATCTGTACAAAGTTCCACCGGTCCTGCCCGGCCTCATTAGACAATTGCGCGAAGAGCAACCGGCATCTGTTGGATCAATTGACTAAGCCTGGAAAATTGGTTATTGAAGCATGCGAGAACGGCCTCGTCGATTGCGCGACGCCGATCATTATTAAAGGGGTGCACGTCGCGAGTCTTGCCACCGGCCAGCTTTTGCTTGAGAAACCCGATATCAAGCGATTTAAGCGGCAAGCGCTGACATTTGGGTATGATGAACGCGGTTATCTGAAGGCGCTCAAAGATGTTCAGGTGGTCTCCCCGGAAAAACTTAAGAATATTACGTCGTTCCTGGGAGAGCTCGCGGTCGTCATCTCGGAATTGGGATATGCAAACCTGAATAGTAAGGAAGAGGCCATAGCGCTCGAGAAGGAGATAGGCGAGCGCAAGCGTTCAGAATCACATCTGCGTCTTTCGTCGGAAGTCCTGAATATCCTCAATGAGGAGCTCGCTTTATTCGATACGATCACCCGCATCCTGGCGGTGATCAAGGACGAACTTAGATTTGACGCGGTCGGGTTCCGCTTAAAAGATGGTTACGATTTTCCGTATTTTGTACAGAATGGTTTCTCGAGCGATTTTTTGCTGACGGAAAATACGCTGCTCGCCCGCGATGAACGCGACGGCGTCTGCAGGGACAGCCACGGCAATATCTCTCTCGAGTGCACCTGCGGCCTGATCCTTACCGGCCAGACGGATCCCGCAAACCCTCTTTTTACGAAAGAAGGAAGCGCGTGGACGAATGATTCATCCCTGCTTCTGGACCTTCCGCCCGATCATGATCCTCGGCTGCACCCCCGGAACCGGTGCATACATGACGGATACCGTTCGATCGCGTTGATCCCGATCCGCGCCGACCAGAAGATCGTCGGCCTTTTGCAGCTCAATGATCGCGGGAAAGGCCGCCTTACCTTGGACGATATACATCTGCTGGAGGGCATCAGCGCGATCATCGGAGTAGCCCTCGCGCGTAAAAAAGCTCAGGACCAGATGCGCGAGAGCGAAGATCGGTTGCGTTTTGCCCTTGAGGCCAGTGATACCGGAGCCTGGGAGCTTGATCTCGTTGACAACACCGTTGTCCGAAGCCTTGAGTATGACCGGATATTCGGTTATCGAGAGCCGCTGCCGGTATGGACATATGAAATATTCCTTGAGCATGTGGTGCCCGAAGATCGCGCTATTGCCGAGAGCGCTTTGCGGTACGCGATAACCAATAAGATGGTCCTGAGTTTTGAATGCCGCATCCGTCGTACGGACGGGCAGACGCGCTGGATCTGGGTCATCGGGCGGTCTCCGGGTGACGCGGCGGGGGATGTACGACGGATGGTGGGGATCGTGCAGGATATCACCGAACGGAAAAAGGTGCAGGAGGAACTCGCGAAGTACCGTTATCACCTGGAAGAACTCGTTAAAGAACGTACGAATAAACTGGAAGAAGCCAATAAAGAGCTCGATGCCTTCAGCTACTCTGTTTCACACGATCTTAAGGCGCCATTACGGGCGCTTGACAGTTTTTCCCATATCCTGGATGAGGAGTATGGCGACAAATTCGACGCGCAGGGGAAGCATATCCTGGGGGTGATCAGCTCGAGCGCCCGGCGCATGGGAGTGCTTATCGACGACCTCCTGCGGTTCGCGCGCTTGAATCGCCAGGAAATCCAGGTTTCGCGTATCGATATGCGGGAACTCGCGCAATTCGTTCTCCTTGAGCTCAAAGAGACGATCCCGGCGGGCCGCGATATCGATGTCGAACTGCGGGATCTTCCCGCGACGAACGGGGATACGACGATGATACGACAGGTATGGATCAATCTCCTTTCGAACGCGATCAAATTCACCGGGCTCGCCGCGTCCGCGCGTATCGAGATCGGTTTCGTGGACGCGCGGGAGGAAAAGATCTATTATGTGAAGGACAACGGCGTTGGTTTTGATATGGAGTATGTCGATAAGCTTTTCGGCGTTTTTCAGCGGTTGCACGCGAAGTCAGAATTCGAAGGTACCGGCGTAGGGCTCGCGATCGTTCAGCGGGTCATTCAGAAGCACGGGGGCAGGGTATGGGCGGAAGGAAAGGTTAGCGGGGGCGCTACTTTTTATTTTGCGTTACCAGGCGGAGGATGATATGGCGGAGAATAAGCAGATAGAAATTCTTTTAGTTGAAGATGACCCTAACGATGTTGAGCTCACGCTGCGGGCGCTCAATCGGCATAAACTTGCCAATAAGGTGCATGTGGTCAAAGACGGAGCTGAAGCCCTTGAGTTCATATTCTGCAGAGGCGCCTATGCGGGGCGTCCGGATTGCGAAAATCTAAAGTTGATATTGCTTGATCTGAAACTTCCCAAAGTGAACGGGCTCGAGGTATTGCGCGCGGTGAAAACCGATGAAAAAAAGAAGATCATTCCCGTGGTCGTCCTGACTTCTTCGCAGGAAGAGAGCGACCTGATAAAAAGCTATCATCTCGGAGCGAACAGTTATATCGTGAAACCCGTCGATTTCCCCAAATTTATCGAAGCGGTTTCACAACTCGGATACTATTGGCTCCTCTTAAACCATACCCTATGACGCTGCGCGATAACGCGTACCCGGAGAAAAGGGCAACGTATGGATCAAAAAGAACGCCGCATCCTCATCGTTGAAGATGTCAGCGCCGACGCGGAATTGACGGAGCGTGAATTGCGCAGGCAGGGAGTTCTTTTCAAAGCGCTGTGCGTCAAGACCAAAGACGATTTTGTGAAAGCGCTCGCCGAATTCCTCCCGGACATCATCCTCTGCGATTTTAAACTTCCCTCATTCGACGGTTATGCCGCTCTTGCTCTCAAGAACGCCGTATGCCCCAGTTTGCCGCTGATCATCGTCTCCGGCGCGATAGGGGAAGAGTCGGCGGTTGACCTTCTGAAGCGGGGCGCGGCCGACTATGTTCTTAAAGACAGGCTCTTCCGGCTCGGCGCCGCGGTCACGAGAGCGCTCGAAGACGCCGAAAACAAGATCATGCGTGAAAAAGCCGAGGAAGCGCTGAGGCGCTCGGAGGCGGCTTATCGGACTATCTTTGAATCGGCAAATGACGCTATGGTTATTGAGGACCTGAGCACGTACGATATCGTTGACGCCAACGGAAAAGCGAGCGAGATGTTCGGTTATTCCCGCAGTGAGATCGCCGGGTTGCCGCTGGCCTCCCTGAACGCGGCTCAGACGCGGGAGTCCCTTAAAAAGATCAAAGAGTATTACGCTCAAGCGTCGCGCGGCGACCCGCAGCTCTTTGAATGGCTCGTCAAGGATAAAGAGGGGAGAGAATTCTGGGTCGAGATACATATAAAACGGGCGATGATCGGGGGTAAGGAATGCGTCCTGTCGACGGCACGCGATATCACCGAGCGCAGAAAACTTCTGGCGCAAAAGGATAATTTTCTCGATATGGTTTCCCACGAGCTGAGGACGCCGCTCTGCATCGTTAAAGAGGGGGTTGCGCTGATTTCGGACGGCGGGATCGTGCCGCTGGATGAGAGCGGGAAAGAGATCATCCAGATAACGAAAAAGAACATCGACCGGCTCGCCCGGTTTATCGATGAAGTGCTTGAGTTGCAGCGGCTCAACGCCGGCAAGTCTCAGGTGCGGCTTATCAGGAACGATATGAATGCCCTGATCAAGGACGTCTGCCGGGATATGACGCCCCTGGCGGCAAAGAAAGGACTACGGTTGATCTATACGCTTGCCGATGACCTGCCGAAAATAACGTTCGACAAGGATAAAATAGTTCACGTCCTGACCAACCTGGTCGGCAACGCGATCAAGTTCACCGAGAAAGGGACGCTTCTGATAACGTCGCAGCGGGGAGAAAATTTTGTCCGGGTCGCGGTCAGCGACACGGGAGCGGGGATCAAGGCCGGCGATATGACCCAGCTTTTTCAGCGTTTCTCGCAGGTAGGAAAAAAAACGGGAGGCTCGGGGTTGGGTCTGGCGATAGCTAAAGAGTTTATCGAGATGCACCGGGGGAAGATCGGTGCAGAATCTGAATTCGGCAAAGGTTCGACGTTTTTTTTCATCCTGCCGATCAAGGAGCGGAGAGTCTCATTGATCAAAAAAGGACCTGCCAGTTGAGTACCGCGTAAAATCTTTTTCCAGCCCCGCGCAGCCGGCGCATAAAGCAATAAAATTCGAAAAACGAAAACTATATTTCGAAAATCACTTGACAAAATTTGAGCGATATGTTACATAGAAAGAAATGAAAAAGAGATCAACCATCACCATCAATGATGAAGCTTTCGAATTCAGTCTCGATGAACCGGTCTTCCCGACCGGTGTTGTCTGCCGGTTATTGCAGATGCCGATCTGGGCGCTGAAGCAGGTTGACCGCGAAAAGCTCATCTCCCCGCCGCGCAAAGGACGTACGGCGCGGCTCTATTCGGTCAATGAGATGAAACGGTTAAAGCATGTCTGGTACCTCATGAAACGGCGCAAGGTCAAGATCGACGGCGTTAAAGTCATCCTGGAAATGGAAATAAAGATGAAAAACAAGGAGGCGAAGGTATGAATTACACGGGCGTGAGCGCGATCAATGAAAAAGTCAAGCAGGAGAGCGGTTTCGTCATCAGCCTGAAACAGGAGATAGAAAGGGTCATTGTCGGGCAGAAGTACTTGATCGAACGGCTCCTGGTCGGACTTCTCGCGAACGGACATATTCTGGTCGAGGGGGTGCCCGGGCTCGCGAAGACGCTCTCGATCAAGACGCTGGCGCAGGCGATCGCTACAAAATTCCAGCGGATCCAATTCACCCCGGACCTCCTGCCGGCGGACCTGATCGGTACCCTCGTCTATAATCCTAAGGAAGGGATCTTCACGACGAAGAAGGGCCCGATCTTCTCGAATATCATCCTGGCCGACGAGATCAACCGCGCGCCGGCGAAAGTATAAAGCGCCCTCCTTGAGGCGATGCAGGAGCGCCAGGTAACGATCGGCGAGAATACCTTTAAGCTCGATGAACCGTTCCTGGTCATGGCGACGCAGAACCCGATAGAGCAGGAGGGGACCTATCCGCTTCCGGAGGCGCAGCTCGACAGGTTCATGTTCATGATCGAGATAGGGTACCCG
>JBAWYO010000003.1:0-26223 GCA_037143495.1 Candidatus Omnitrophota bacterium
GTAGAAGTCCCTAAGCTGGCGTCCCACGCTTGTCCGATAATATCCGGTATACCATCTCCGGTAAGATCAAGAATCGCCAATGGATACGCTGAACCATATACCGTAAATTCTTTCGCTACGTCGCCGGTATGTAGAAAAATGCTCGAATTCCCTAAGATTTCAAGCTTCCCATCGTTATTCCAATCAAACGGGATCATTTCGGAAGAGCGCGTCGGTATATCCGTTTGTTGGGGCCACAAAGCCGGCTGCGATGGGGTACCGTCATATTTTCGCCCGTCACCGCGAAGGATATTTAATCCGTACGTACCCCCGGTTCCCACCATCATAATTTCATCTTTCCTGTCATTATCTATATCCCCCAGGATCAACTGACCGTTATGAAATAAGTCGACCGGCCACACGCCGGGGAGGGTCGACCCATCGAGTTTAAGCGCCGTCGTCTGCATATGCCATGCGCCCGCGGCATCGGTGTAAGCGCCGCCGCGCAGCACGATCTCCAGCTCCGCGTCATCATCGAGATTACCGACCGCCATCACCAAGGCTGAATCGGACCCGAAATAGGCGTGACCGGAGAGTACATCGTCGCGTAGCGTCTTGAGCGTCTTCCCCGTGTGATCCGTTATAAATAAAGCATAAAATTTTTCCCCTGCAATTAACACTTCCGGGAAACCGTCCCGGTCAAGATCAGCGACCGCGATCGCATCCCCGAGAAAATCACGTTTCATTGTATCGATTTGGTCAAAATTCCACGCTGCGTAGGGTGTCCCGTCATGATGAAAAGCAAGAACATCGCGGCATATGGCGGAGGCTCCCGGCAACCATACGCCGGCGCCCTCAAAAAATTGAAACTCGGTATAGGGGATAAGGATCTCTTCCTTCCCCTGCGGATCACGATCAAGATCCGCGCAAACCGGATAAACTGAAAAAGTGATGCAGCTGGAGGCCGCACCGCGCGGCTTGATCTCGATCGGCCACCCGGGGCAGAGGCTTCCGTCCGGTTTGTAGGCATACACTTTCCCCGGAAGGCCGCTGACGCAAACGACGATCTCTTGAACCCCGTCTTTATCAATATCGCTGACGAGATACGTTATTTTTCTGGACATGATCCGGTTATGCGACATATGCCATTGGCGGGAATCCATGGGAAAACGTATCGGAAATCCCGGCTTAAGATAAGGGCTGACCAGGATCGCATCCTTTATAATAGTGTTGACAGCCCCCGTCGTGCGAAAAACCTGCAACCTCATCTCGAAATTACTTTCCGGCAGACCCGCGGTATCCAGCCGCGCAAGCACGCCGTTTTCGACGGCATGCATGCCCCCGTCCGTCAGCATAATACCGGTATTCATCCACGCGGCATCCGGGAGATCCTTCCTGCGGTACTCAACCTGATACCGGGAAAAATGGTATGCGGCCATCGTGCCGGTTATCTCTATAACCTCACCCGAACGAAAGATCTGGTGGGTAGGGGGATTAATAATGCTCATGTTGTCCACAGCAACGCGTATCGTGTTCAGGTACTTCCCGCCGTACGTATCAAAAACTGTAAGCCGTATATATCCGCTCGTCTTCCCCGCAGCGCACATCGTCGTGTCGAATTCGCCCAATACCTCCGCCCTCTTTTGCGCATAACAAGGCTCACCGAACTGTGCCCACACAACCTCCCCGCCGGTTTCAGTAGCGTACTCAAGGATATAATGGTCGAATGCGGCGCCGCTCGCGGTGCCGGTGATCGTAACCAGATTATTCACAAGATCATTCATGGCAGGAGCGGTAATCACGGCGGTGCATGGCGCGCCTATTTCAAGACTTCTGGCGCAATTTACTCTGCCGGGGCCGGTCTTCATGTCCCAGCCGGGCGTTTCTACATCATCCGCACCAGAACAGACCGCCTGTTTAATTTCTTCGTTTGAAAAATCAGGATGCGCCGACGCGATAAGGCCGCAGAGGCCGGCAACGAACGGACATGCCATCGAAGTGCCGCTCAGATTGCCGTACAAGCCGGGGTCACCGAGTTCCCCCTCAGGGGGAAGAGACGACAGGATATTAACGCCAGGCGCGGCGACGTCTATTTTTATACCATAATTAGAAAACCAGGCCCCCAGATCATCACTATCCGTCGCCGCGACGGTAATGACTTTATAATAATTCTGCGGGAACGTAAACGCAACATCATCCCAGCTATTGCCTGCCGCAAAAACCACAACGCAATTCTTCGCGTAAGCGTAATCGATAGCATCAGCAAAAACATTTGAAAAAGGCCGCCTATTCGCGCCCCAGCTGTCACTCAGGACCTTCGCGCCATTTTCAGCGGCATACTTGATGCAGGCAGCCAGCCAACTCGTGCTACCACTGCCCCCGTAATCAAGCCCTTTTACCGCCATGAGCCGACAACCCCAGCTGACACCGGCGACCCCGACGCCGTTATTCCCGGCCGCATCCGCTATGCCGGCACAGTGCGTTCCATGCCCATGGTCATCGATCGGATCAGCATCATTGTTGGCAAAATCATATCCGTGAACATCATCCACATATCCGTTATTATCATCGTCGATCCCGTTGCCAGGGATCTCCCCGGGGTTGTGCCACATATTCGCCGCCAGATCCGGATGTTCGTAGTCGATGCCGGTGTCTATCACCGCGATTACAGTGCCCGGCATGCCGGTTGCCACCGCCCATGCCGCCGCCGAATTGGCATTCCGATGTGCCCACTGGTCGGGATAGAGTGGGTCATCCGGCGTTACAGGATCAGTGTTGATCTTCTCTATATAGTCCGGCTCAGCATAGACAACCTGGGAACTCTTTTTTAAAAGCGCGATAGCTCCCGCCACGGTCTGCCCTTCATCGAGCTGAAGCTTGTATATCTGATACAATCCCTTTTCCTGCGGCGTCAGGTTCGTATATGCCCGCTCGAATAAAGTTTCTTCCGGGATATCCTTTAGTTCTTTGTAGTTCTTCCCCAGAAATGAGAACCAGCCGGCTGGCCCTTTTTCGAGCACATACTCTTTTTTCAATTTCGCGACTACGGGTTTTACCGAGAAGAGACGGTCAATGGATTTACTCTTAATGCCTTCTTCTTGCAGAACCATACTCGGCCGCGCGCCTTCCTTAAACTTAACAAGAACCTGCCCCGGCACATAACCGGCATCCGGAGGTCTGACCGATATCCCGGCCGGTAACATCATCGGCGTCTGGCCATTTTTATTCTGATTCTTAGTGTTCTGCTCCTGTGCTTGCGCTTCTTTTTGCGCCCTTTGAACATCAAGAGGTATCATGTGGTCAGCTCGCCCGCGCGCGGAGACCGCCTGCGCTAAAGGTACGCACGAACAAAAAGTCGAATATACAATAATTACCGACAAAAATACCATCCCGGCTGCGCGTCTCATGATCAACCCCCAGTTGATAAAATGTTTGTAAAAGTATTTGTCATCGAGACAAAAAAATACCCTTTGCTTCTGCAAAGAGTTTCGGTTTCCCTTATTTATCCATTGTATACTCATCGGCCCCTCCTTCAGATGGTGTCTATCTTAAATAAGTATACCATGACATGTTAAAAATACAAGAGCTGGATAGCTATATTTTTTATTTTAACAGAGCTCTTCTCAGAAAATTAGGGCTTGCTCTGGCGTTCGAACCGAGCGAAGACCAGATAGGCGCAGGGAACAACGAAGAGCGTCAGCAGCGTCGATACCGCCACGCCGCCAATGACCGTCACCGCCATAGGCACCATCGTCTCCGACCCCGCGCCGCGCGAGAGCGCCTCGGGAATGGCGGCGGCGATGATCGCCAGCGATGTCATCAGGATCGGCCGCAGACGTATGGGACACGCTTCCAGGAGCGCTTCTCGCGCACCCATCCCCTGCTTACGCCGCTCATTGGTGAAATCAACGAGCAGGATAGAATTCTTTTTAACGATGCCCATCAGGAGGACAAGAACGATCATGCTGTAGAGATTCATCGTGTTATGGGACAGGTAGAGCGCGAGGAAGGCACCGGTCACGCTAAAGGGCAGCGCGAGGAGAACGGTAAGCGGATGAATAAAGCTATCGAACTGTGTTCCGAGAACCATGTAGGCGACGAAAATACCCAGGATCAGCGCGAAGATCAGGCTCTGGTTGGATTCCTTAAATGCCTGTGAACCTCCTGAAAAGACCAGGCGATATCCGTCAGGAAGAACCTTCTTGCTTATTTTAATGACCTCATTGAGCGCTTCCTGCTGGGAATGACCCGGCGCGGGATTGCCGAAGATACTGACCGCACGCTCGCGGTTGACACGGGTGATCGAGAAGAGCGACGGTTTGATATCGGTCGTCGTCACCGCCGAGAGCGGCACGAGTTCTCCGTGGTCGTTACGCACGGATATCCCTTCAATATCGGCCGGTTTTGAGCGACCTTCCTCAGTGAGCCGGACACGGACATCATAACGCTTGCCGTGGCTGGTAAACTTGCCGTTGCGAACGCCACCGACCATCGCATTGATCGTATTAGCTATCGTCAGCACGCTGACGCCGCGCTCCGCGGCCTTCTCGCGGTCGGGGAATATCTGCAGCTGGGGCATCCCGAGCAGATAATCAGTATCGACATCGGTGACGTATCCGGATGCCTTCATCTCCTTGATGAGCTCGAGGCTCAGTGCCCCCAATTTGTCCCAATCCTGTCCGCGAACGGTGAATTCTACGGGAAAACCACGTTGGGCGGTGAATCCGGTCAAAGAAAGGTCCTGGATCGAAGCGCGGTCAACGCCGGGAAGGGCCCCCAGCGCCTTACGCACGACCTGGGCAAATTCCTGCTGCGTCTCGCGATGCCCCTTTATGAGCGGACGCTCCGGACGCTCTTTCATCGTAATATACAAAAATCCTGTATGCACCTGCCCGCCGGTGAAACTGCCGACCGCGCTGAAGTATGTCTTTACCTCGGAACGGGCCATCAGGAATTTTTCAGCTTCTTTAAATACCCCGTCGGTCCGTTCGATCGATGAACCGAGCGGCAGCGTGATCCGGGCGATGAAACGCCCCTGGTCCTGCGAAGGAATAAATTCGTTCTTTAATTTTTTTGTCAGTGCGAGTGAACCGGCAAAAAGCGCCAGCGACATGATCAGCACAAGGAACGGATGACGCAATAAAGCCTTCAGCGACCCGCGATAACCGTCAGCGGCGCTTTTCATGAGGTGGTCCATCCCTTTGCCGAGCCGGGTCGTATGCCCGACCTCAAGAAATTGCGCGCAGCGCATCGGCGTGATCGTGAGCGCCTCGATCAGCGAGAAGATAACGGCGACCGAGATCGTCACGCCGAACTGAAAGAAGAATTTGCCCATGATCCCCTGCATGAAGACTACCGGCACAAAGATCGCGAGGATCGCGACAGAGGTAGCGACCGCCGCGAAGGTGATCTCGCGCGTGCCGATCACCGCGGCATCGATGCGGGAGCGCCCGCCTTCGCGGTAACGGGATATATTCTCAAGCACCATGATCGCGTCATCGACAACGATCCCGATGACGAGTGAGAGCCCCAGCATCGTAAAAGTATTGATCGTAAACCCGAGGAAATACATGACAAGGAAAGCACCGGCGAGGGAGAACGGTATTGAGAGCAGGACGTTGACATTAGCGCTCCAGGAACCCAGAAATATATAGCAGACAAGCGCCGTCAGCAGGATCGAGAGCAGGAGCGCGCGTTTTAATTCATTGACGGAATCTTTTATAAACTGCGTCGTGTCAAAGACAACCTCAAGGCGCATCGTGGAAGGTAATTCTTTGCGCACTTCGGCGATGCGTTTTTTGACCGCGGCGGCGACTTCGACGGCATTGGTACCGCGCTGTTTGACGATGCCCAGGCCTATCGCGGTGCGTCCCCAGCTGCGCGATATCCGGCGGATATCGGCGAGCCCGTCTTCGACGGTCCCGACATCGCCGATGCGGATCTTCTTCCAGATGGGCCCCTCACGCACACGACTGCTGATGATCATATCCTGGAATTGCGCGGGTGTCACGGCCTCACCGTATACACGAACATTGACCTCCCGGGGGCCGTTTTCGATATACCCGGCCGGTAGATCGGCGTGTTGGTCATTGATCGCTACGAGCACATCCTCGACCGTCAGTTGGCGCTCTTTCATCTTCGCGGCGTCCAGCCAGACGCGCAGATTCGGGGCGACATACCCCCCCAGCCTGATCTCGCCGACACCCGCCACGGTCGTGAAGCGGTCCTTGAGGGTCTCGTTGACGTACCGGATGAGATCCTTGAGCGGGCAATCCCCTGAGAGCGCGACGAACATGATCGGCTGGTCTTCAGGGTTGCTTTTGGTAACGACGGGCGGGTCGATATCGCGCGGAAGGCTGCGCTGTGCCTGGGCGATCTTGGTCTGGACTTCCTGGAGGGCGGTATCAATATCGCGGTTGACCGCGAACTCAAGCTTGACCTGCGTCGACCCTTGCATCGAAACGGAGGTAACTTCCTTGACGCCCTCGACATTCATGACGGCGTCTTCGATAACATCGGTGACATCCGTCTCCATGACCTCGGGGGCAGCTCCCTCCCAGGTGATCGAGACAGACACGACAGGAAAGTCGACGTCGGGCAGCTGGCTCACCCCCAGGCGCAGAAAACCGATCAGCCCGAAAACGATGACGCCGAGCATCAGCATCCAGCCGAATACCCGTCGATGTATCGCTATATCAGAAAATGCCATTGATCTCCGTTGCGGTTCTCATCCAGCATCATTCTCTTCCTTATATCAGATTTCGTCATAAAAAGCAATCTGGCCGTACGTACTACGCACGGCCAGAAGATGTATTATGAGGCTGCCATCAACGTCGTTATCTTAATTTGTGGGGTATCGCGCCCGTGGAGCGCGCCAGCGCTTCCTGGTGCATACAGCATACTGAGCCATGGTTGTAAACACTCAGGACCTGCTTACACTCTGGATAGCGGCACTTCCGGTGCCGCGGGGATCTCTTGATGATCATGACGAGGGTTCCTTTGCCAGGGCGCTTCGGGCATCATTGATGAGTTCCTGCATGAGCTCATGAACAGAGATTATTTTTTTGATCCGGTGCGCGTTACTACCGCACATGGCGAATCCGTTATCCATATCGCCATGTGACGCCCTCAAAAGCGCCTTGGCGATACAATAGTTCACTTTTGAAGGGTCGCAGGTTACCAGACAGCGATAGACGCAACCGACATCGACGCGCTCCTGGCCGGAGATCTTATCGACGAAAGCGTTGCGTATGACCCGCCCCGGAAGACCGACCGGGCTCTTGATTAAAACGATATCCTCTTCTTTCGCGGCGAGGAATGCCTCTTTATATTTGATCGAAACATCGCACTCGTGCGTGCAGACGAACCGGGTCGCCATCTGGACGCCGCTGGCGCCGAGTTTCATGACCCGGGCGATATCCTTCCCATCATAAATACCTCCGGCGGCGATAACCGGAATGGGTGACCCCGCAGGAGCGAACTCCCGGGCAACCTCGATGACCTCGGCGAGGATCTTGTCGAGATGATACTGTTTGCTGTCGTTGAGCTCTTCCATGCTGTAACCGAGATGACCGCCGGCAAGCGGCCCCTCAACGACGATCGCGTCCGGCAAGCGGTCGTACCGCCGCTGCCAGGTGCCGCAGATAATGCGCGCGGCGCGCGCCGAAGAGACGATCGGCACGATCTTCGTAGCGGTATTCTTGATGAGCGACGGCATTTTGAGCGGCAATCCGGCGCCGGAGATGATGACCGCGACCCCTTCCTCCTGCGCCGCGTCAATAAGATCATCGTAATTGGTCAGTGCGCACATCACATTCACGCCAAACGGCTTCGCGGTCTTTTCGCGCGTCTCCCGGATCGCCTTTACCAGCTCCGCGCGCGATTGACTGCGGTAGTCATGGATCTGGCCGTCAGCCGCCACCCCGAGACCTACCGCGGCAAGCACGCCGAGACCGCCCTCATTCGATACCGCAGACGCAAGCGACGACGAAGAGACGCGGACTCCCATGCCTCCCTGAATGATCGGCACCTCGATCCGCACTCCTCCTATATCAAGCCCTTTGAACGGGATCTGCATATACCCTCATATGATGACGGCTCTGCGCGAAGCCGACACGCCGCAGGCGATCGCTCCCTGGACCTTCACGCCGGAATCCGTCCGGCGCTCGCGGGGAGATAGTACATAACTGTACATACGAACACCTCTGGAGGAGCCGCCAAAGTACCGCCTCCGCCTTGCGAAAACGGGCTTCAAGAAAATGCATCCCGGTACGTCTAAATCTGCTGAGCCGGTGGTGCGGGCGGAACGGGCGGCGTCAGAGCCGCCGTCTTCTTCTCCAGCTTACGCTGTCTCTTCTCTTCCTGCTTCTTTTTGCGCGCCTGCTCTTTTTTATATTTATTGAACGAATAATTATCCCGCGCCAAAAGCTCCTCCTTCTTTAACGCCCGCTATCCTTGCGCTTCGAGAAGCAATCTTTGCAATAGACCGGACGATCTTCTCTGGGTTTAAAGGGAACTTCGCACTCTTTCTTGCATTCGCCACAGACTGCTTTGTGCATTTCCCTCGGCCCGCCACCAAAACCACGTCCTCCATCTTGATAAGCCACGGTATCTCCTCTGTTCTGTCCTTCGCTGCGGGTGCCTGGTGCGGCGGGTCATCTGTGCCCCGCGCGCATGCGCCCAAAAAAAACGGCTGTAAAGGTCAACTCTCTCGCCTTCACAGCCTAAGATTCGTCAATCTTTCAGTATTCGCTCACTTAGATTATTGTACCGCAAACCGGCAACGATGTCAATCTCCATCACGATGCCATCTCCTTCCGGCTCGTGCGCTTTCGTTCCACTTCGTTAAGCTGCATCTTCCTCAGGCGGATGTTGAGCGGCGTGATCTCGACCAGTTCATCATCGTCAATAAAGACGAGCGCGAACTCGAGGTTGATCTTGCGCGGCGGGATCAGCTGGATCGCGATATCGCAGGTCGAAGAGCGCATATTGGTCTGCTTCTTCTCTTTCTGCACATTGACGACAATATCGACGCCTTTATTATTCATGCCGACGATCATGCCCGCGTAGACCATATCTCCGGGGGTGACAAAGATCTCTCCCCGGTCCTGCAGATTACAGATCGCGAACGCGACCGCCTCGCCGTCACCTTTTGAGATCTGGACGCCGCGCTGACGCACCGGCATCTCCCCTTTATAGGTCTGGTACTCGAGAAAGTTCTGGCACATGACGCCGGTCCCGCGCGTCATCAGCAAAAATTCACTCCTGAACCCTATGAGCGCGCGCGACGTAATGACGAATTCCATCCGCACACCGTTGGATGATGTCCCTTTCATATCCCGCATCTCGGCCTTGCGCTCGCCGAGCGCCTGCATCACCGCGCCCTGATAGGTGCTGTCGACATCGATAACGACCACTTCCACCGGCTCTAGAACCTGCTCGCCCATCTCTTTGAGGATTACCTGGGGGCGGGAAACTTCCAGCTCGTACCCTTCGCGGCGCATCGTCTCGATCAGGATCTCAAGGTGGAGTTCACCCCTGCCCGAGACCTTGAAGCGTTCGCCGCGGTTCACTTCTTCGACTTTAATACCCACGTTCACCATCGCTTCATGTTCGAGGCGTTCCCGGATATGGCGGGATGTCAGGAAGGTGCCGCCGTCCTTACCGGCGAGCGGGCTCGTGTTGCAGCCGAAATTCATCGATATCGTCGGCTCATCGATCTTGACCGCGGGCAACGCTTTGGGGTTCTCGATACAGGTGATCGTCTCCCCTACCGACACGCCCTCGATACCCATGATCAGGATGATATCGCCCGCCAGCGCTTCATTGACTTCCACGCGTTTAAGCCCCTGGTACTTCATGATCTTGGTCACCTTGTTCGCGGTGACGACGCCGTCGCGCTTGACCAGGGCGACCGGATCGCCGACGCGCACCGTGCCGTGGAATATACGCCCGATCGCGATGCGCCCAAAATATGAATTGTGATCGAGCATCGTTACGAGCATCTGGAACGGGAGCTCGGCATCGGCAACCGGCGGCAATACCCGGTGCAGGATCGTATCCAGCAGGGGTTTTATATTCTCGCTCGGCTCATCGAGGTCGAGCGTAGCGTACCCATCACGGCCGGAAGCGTAGACGATCGGAAAGTCGAGCTGCTCATCGGACGCGTTCAGCTCGCAGAAGAGATCAAAGGTCTTATTGGCAACTTCATCCGGACGCGCGTTGGGGCGATCGATCTTATTGATAACAAGGATAGGCTTAAGGTGCAGCTCGAGGGACTTCTTCAGCACAAATTTTGTCTGTGGCATGGGACCGTCGACCGCGTCAACGAGAAGCAGCACCCCGTCGACCATCTCAAGGATACGCTCGACCTCACTGCCGAAATCAGCGTGCCCGGGCGTATCGACGATATTATATTGCACGCCTTTATACATGAAGGAAGCGTTCTTTGAAAAGATCGTGATCCCCCGCTCCTTCTCGAGCGGGTTAGAGTCCATGATCGTGATCTCGCCTTCCTCGAACTTATAGGCGCCCGTATATTTGAGCAGGGTATCGACGAGCGTCGTCTTTCCATGGTCGACATGCGCGACGATGGCGACATTACGTACGTCTTTTCTTCTTTTTTGATGCGGCATTATTTCCGGCCTTTTTTGTTTGCGGGACTCTGCACAATACGCCACCCGCGAGAAGACGCTTTATTGCGCAAGTAGTGCTTCTGTTGATAAGGGATGAACGGAGGATCTCTGGTGGATACGCTGATAATCCCGTGGATACTGAAAAATAAAACGGAGAGGCAGGGGTCAAGCCGATCTAAATCCCTAACTCTCCGCGATACTTATAGTACTGCATAACTTGTTTTTTGTCAAGAAGTTAACGCTTCTCTCTGGCCCCCCGCTCGCTTTCTGCGCCTACCAAGACAGGCCGTGACGCGGCGGCGATTTTCCGTCAATCCCAACCGCCGCCCATGTTTATTTGAAGACCATTGTTCTGGTCTTTAGTCACTTTGCCGTAATACCGCCACCAGTTGGTGTTTATTTGCTGTCCGCCGGTGACACCGACCATCGGCTGGGTAAGATACATTAAATATATATCAACGCCCACCGCCGCTCCTTTCGCTTGTTTAGCATAGTCTGTGCTAAGGGCATACAGTATTAAGCTACTCCCCGCAGTGGGGGGATTTGGTATATTATTCATATAGCTGTAGGTAAAATATTTGGTACTCGCGGGCAATTTAACGTCCAGGCTGGTAGGCGGCGGGTTGTTATTGGTCGGATCAGTCGCCGGAAATGTGCCGGCCTCTATATAATTTCTCCAGAGCGAATCACAATATGCCGGCAGCATACTGATGGCCTCGGCATTGCGCGCTTTGGTGATATAACCGTTATAGGAGGGCAATGCCAGCGTTGCCAATATGCCGATAATGACCAGAACGATCAAAAGCTCTATTAAGGTAAATGACCGCTTCACGATTTCTCCATACCCTTCATAACGCGTTAATGCATCCCTCGCCCTCAGTCTATAGTATACCTGATAAAGAGAAATATTTCCTCTTAAAAAATAACGCGACATTGACCAGGCCGATGAGCGCCGGTACCTCGACGAGCGGCCCGATGACGGCGGCAAAGGCAGCGCCCGAATTGATCCCGAAAACCGCTACCGCCACCGCGATCGCCAGCTCGAAATTATTGCTGGCGGCGGTAAAAGAGAGCGTGGCCGTTCTGGCGTATCCGGCCTTAAACCGCTTCCCCATATAAAACGATAGCAGGAACATGAGGACAAAATAGATCAGGAGCGGAACCGCTATCCGCGCCACATCGAGCGGGATACGCACGATATACGCGCCTTTCAAGGAGAACATGACGACGATCGTAAACAAGAGCGCGATCAGCGTGATCGGGCTTATTCTTGGAATAAAATCGTTTTCAAACCACGCTTTCCCTTTGAGCCGTATGAGCGAAAACCTGGAAATGACGCCGGCCAGGAACGGGATCCCGAGATAGATAAAGACGCTCTTCGCTATCTGGATAATACTAACGGCGACGTGCGTTCCTTTCAATCCGAAATACGGCGGCAGCACGGTAATAAAGAACCACGCGTAGGCGGAAAAAAAGAGAACTTGGAAGAGTGAATTGAAGGCCACGAGGCCCGCGCAATATTCGGTATCCCCCTGGGCAAGCTCATTCCATACGATGACCATCGCGATGCACCGCGCGAGACCGATCATAATAAGGCCAACCATGTATTCCGGATATCCCCGCAGGAAGATAATAGCCAGGAAAAACATGAGGATGGGGCCGATGATCCAGTTTTGAATAAGCGACAGGGTGAGGATTTTTACATTTTTAAAAACGCTTCCCATCTCTTCATATTTGACCTTTGCCAAGGGCGGATACATCATCAGGATCAGGCCGATCGCGATCGGGATATTGGTCGTACCGACCTGGAATTTATTCCAGAAACCGGCAATGGGCGGGAAAAAATATCCGGCACCGACAGCCACGGCCATCGCCAGAAATATCCACAACGTCAAAAACCTATCTAAAAATGATAGTTTCTTCCCGATATTGTCCGACATGTTACTCTCCTCTATAAAATTTTTAAAATATACGCGGCAACGTAATACATACCGACAAGGATAAACAAAACTCCGGTTATCTTACGGGTATACGATTCGAACCGCGTTACCATCTGGAACCAGCGACTCAACGATTTCACCCCCAGGGCAAGAGCAAGCGCGCAGGCCAGGACCGGCAATCCCGTTCCGATACCATAGATAAGCGGCAGGAGGAGCCCGCTCTTGCCGTTGACCGCCAGAGGAATAAGGCTCCCGAAGAATAATGCCGCTGAAACAGGGCAGAAGGCCAGCGCAAAAATAAACCCGAGCAAAAAAGCTCCCCGGGCGCCCGATTCTGTAAGTTTAGTATGATGCCGTTGCGCGAGCGCTGCTCCCGGCAGGGGCATCGTGATTATCTCAAGCAACATCAACCCCGCGAGAATTAAGAGCGGCCCCAGGATCTTACCCATGTATCTCTGTAAAAACTGGGCTACCTGCGGAACGCTTACGAGAGAATTGACGATGACCCATCCCAGGATGGCGTACGCCGCCATTCTACCGAGTGTATAGGCGATCCCTGAAATAAAGACCAGGGCCGGATGAGTTATCTTTTTAGATAAGAAGGATAGGGCGGCGACGTTGCTGGCCAACGGACACGGACTGATCGACGTCAATATCCCGAGCCACAACGCTGAAACAAGCTCTACGCCTATCCCTGTCATAAGGCTTCCTTGAGGAGTTCTTCAACGTTGGTTTTTACATACTCCGTATACCGCTTCTTATTTCCGACGTACTCCCAGATCTTATCAAGATTTTTCCATCGTACCTGTTTGCCTTCTTTGACGAGCGACAAAATAAGCGATTTCGTATACAGCTGATAATCGTTGCTATAATGTTCATTACCTTTATCTTCGACGTTAACAGCTTTAAAGGTCAATTTCCCTGCGGCAAGAGCATTCTTGAAGTTAGTCTCTATCGCTTCCTTTGAATACCGTTCCAGATTTCGACAGGTTGCGCAACGAAATGTCCCGTGAAAATAGTAGGCGACAACCTGAGCATTTTTGGGGTTTTCCCTCGCGTGTACGGGCGAGAAAAAAATAAGGCCACCCCAGAGCGCTATGACCACCGCGAGAACAGAAAATAATATCTTCACGACCCCCCCCTCTTATTTCGCCAGTATCTTTATTATCTCTTCTTTGCCAAGCGACCTGCCGGACGAAACCACCGCGCCGTCAATGACCAGCGCCGGCGTAACGAGAACCCCGCACTCAACGATCCTGTCAATATCGGTCACTTTGGATATCTCGGCAGCTATCGCGAGCTCCCGCACCGCCGCTTCAACGTTCGCGGCGAGCTGCTTACATTTCGCGCAACCCGCGCCCAGGATCTCTATCTTCATCGGAGCTCCTTATTTTAAAATGAGGTTAAACAAATACCCGGTGAATATAATGCCCGTGCCGACGACCGCGGCAAAAATGAAGAGTAGCTTCGGTTTCATGGCTTTTCGAAGAATAATGAACTCGGGCAACGAAAGCGCGGTCACCGCCATCATAAAGGCAAGCGCCGTCCCGGTAGCTACCCCCTTCTCGGTCAACGCGCTCACGAGCGGAATAACGCCGGCCGCGTTCGAATAGAGAGGGATACCGATAAGCGTCGCCAGCGGTACGGCGAACCAATTCCCCTTGCCCGTGTACTTCGCGAGAAAGTCCGCCGGGACATACCCATGGATCCACGCCCCAACCCCTATACCGATCATTACATACGGCCATATCTTCTTTAAGAGATCGCCGGTATGCGCTCTGGCATACGCGCTCCTCTCTTTAAAAGTCATACTGGTCGATTGACCGCCAGTCCCCGGACTCTTATGGCTGGTCCGTTCGACCAGTTCCTCAACCTTAAGCCTGGCGATAACTATACCCGAAAGAATCGCGATACAAAGTCCGCTACCGATGTAGATAAGGGCTATCTTCCACCCGAAGAGCCCCCAAAGCATGATCAGCGCCACTTCATTGATCATCGGCGAAGCGACCAGAAAAGAGAAGGTCGCCCCCAGCGGCACGCCTGCCTCTAAGAACCCTAAGAACAAAGGTACCGCGCTGCATGAGCAGAAGGGCGTCACGACCCCGAGAAGCGCCGCGAGAACATTGCTTCCATAACCTTGCTTACGGCTCAAGAGAGCGCGGGTTCTCTCGGGCGAAAAAAACGTCCTAATCATAGCAACGATGAAAATAATAACCGTTAATAATAAAAAGATCTTGATCGTATCATAAAGAAAAAAATTCACCGCATCGGAAAACAAAGCCCCGCGGGGCATTTTAATAACATCGTAGACGAGCCTATCGATCGCAGATTTGAGCATCGATTATCCTTATCTTCTCTTTTTAATAACTTCGCAGCAGCCGCCCTCGATCCTGATCGCCTTGATATTGACGAGCGCGTCGGCAAGTTTCCGGTGCGCCAGGGTCAGCATCCGGGAAACGGTGGATTGGTGTATCTTCATCTGCTTCGCTATCGTCTCCTGATCGCACCCTTCAAGATACGTCAGGCGAAACGCCTCGAATTCATCCAGGCTCAAGGTCACGCCATCCAGCTCGTTGACCGGTTTACACTGCGGCCGGAAACACCGCTCCCCCGGATCACAGGTCACCCACCTCGTTTTCTTAGGTCTCATCGACGTATCCTTGGTTATGCATACATATGCATTATAGCGCATAAAAAAAGATTGTCAACTCTTTGCATAGTGCGGCTTTGCTCTAGAAATAAAAAAGGCTTTTGACCGATGCTATCGATCAAAAGCCTTTCCTGTTGTATATTATTTCGACTTGCTGGATTTATTTTTAGCCTTACCTTTGATTTTCTTCTTCATGTCAAAATCACCTCCTCGTCATATACATACTCTTCTACCCGCGCGTTAACCCTAAAAATCCGACGATGCTGGCAGCTCCGCCTCCAATGAGAAGCCAGAGCGCCCGATCCGTCGGCGCGCCGGTAAAAAAACGTGAAACATCGGAACTGGCCGAGTGATACGCGCTCAACCCGAAAACAAGCAGGATAACACCTACACCCACCAGCGCCCCCGATATGCTTTTATTCATACGTTCTCCTTTTTTGCAACTACCGCCCATCATTACCGGTTCAATGCAACGCGTCTATTGTGCATCCCCGGCACAACCTCGGCGAAGCGCTTCATCATCTCATCGGTTGATCCTAATTTAGAGACCTTGATGTTGTCCCGGTTCAGGTCGACCGCGCACCCCGTTTCTTTCTTAATGATCTTTTCGATCGTTGCGTTATCTCCGTGCCGCAGATCGAATTTCACCTGCTTCACATCATTCAGATTCATGGAAAGCCGGGGCCCGCCCGGGAGATAGATCGTCCCGTTAGAAAAATCGACAGCATACGCGATAACGCCGGGAATAATGAAAAGCAACAAACCGACTCCATCCAGGATAGCAACTCCCGCGTCGATCCTGCCGCTTCTCTGACCTTTGCGTTCAGGATACATAAGGGTCCCACACCCTGTTAACTGAACAATTAGAAGAATGCTGATCAAAAGGCACACTATTTTCTCTGTTCTTTTTATCATGACTCCCCCCTTCTTTAACCTCTACCTTTTCTCGTTGAGCTCCCCATCTTCGCGGATCCAACCACCGAAACATGTCCCCTCCCCCGCCAATTATTTACCGATATTCTCAATGTGCGTGCCCGCGTTCTTTATATCAGTTCCCGCGCCTCTGGTCGTGTTGCACCCTATGGCTGAAACCAATAAGAATAAAACCGCGAGCATTACTAATGAAAAGTTTTTCATCGTATCCTCCATGAGTGCCTGTCAATTCTATTTCGTTACCACAGGCTCCGCGATCGACATATTATTAATAACACTCGTCACGCCGTTGATGTCGTTGGCCAGTTTACTGACCAGCGTCTTTTCAGCGTCGTTCTTGGCGATACCGCTTACCGTGACCACGCCCTCGTTTGTCGTTACCTTAGTATTGAGAGCGCTTGTTGACCGGTGTGACAACAATGCCACCTTGACTTGGGCGGTGATCGACGCATCGTCGATCTTTTCGCTTAACGTCTGCATGCTCGCTACGGGAACCGGCACCACTACCATCTCGTTCTTGACGTCTTTTACGCCCGTTACATCCTTGGCGTATTCGCCGGCTAACTCCTTCTGAGCCTGTGACAAGGCTTCACCTTTCAACGTCACGACCCCTTCCTTAACATCAACCTGGGTCTTAAAAGCGTTGACGTTGCGATGGAAGAGGAGTGCTGTCTTTACTTTCATGCCGACCCAGCCATCAGAATTCTCGGCGGGAACCGCGTCTTTAAGGACCAACTGATCATTGACACTCACGACTCCGGGCAAGCTCGCCACGGTCTCTGTCGCCAACGCCCGGTGTGATTCTTCAGCAACCGTGCCGGTCAAGGCAACCGCGCCATCCGTCGACGTGATCTTGATCGCGTCGTTATTAAGATACACTTTAAACACATACGACTGCCGGGCGGATGATTCGATGCGCGCATCCGTTTCTGACGCGAACGCCGTTGCGCCCGCGAGCAGTACCGTAACCGTTAATGCCATGAATACTTTCAGAGAATTTAATTTCACGTAGCACCTTCCTTTATTGTTGAACATCAGTGAATAGAATGATAAACTCGCGTTCCCCAGGCACAACCTGCACCTAAGCGACCGCCCGCGTTATGAAGCGTGTCAGGCCCACCAGAACCACCGCACCGACGAGTGCCATCAAAAAAGCGCCGACCGCAGTTCCGGTATAGAGCCCCAGAACACCGGCTATCCATCCTCCCAGCATCGCCCCGATGATCCCGACAATAATATCGCCGAGAATCCCAAATCCCCGCCCCCTGACGATAAGCCCCGCCAGCCATCCGATCACCCCGCCGATACAGAGAAACCAGATCCAATATCCCAGATTATTTGCCATGTTCATTTCCTCCTCACTCGTATTTCCTGTTACTGTGTCACTGTTGTACTCGTTGTCGTTGTGGTGATGGTGCTTCCGGCCTCAGGCATTCCCGAAAGCAGCGTAATGAAACGCGCATATCGCTTGCCATCCTTTCCCACACATTCAACCTGCAGAAGATCGCCGGGCTTGAGTTCCAGCTGTACCGGCTGCAGGCTCGGAGCTTTCATCACAATGATCTCGCGCGGTTCAAAAATAAAAGAGAAAAGAGCGCCGCTCCCCCCGTTGCCGGGTAACGGTCTCTGCTCTATAGTGAAGGTGCCTGCCTGCGCATCAATAGCTACCAGCGCGCCGGTGATCTCTTCGTAGACAGGCTCCGGGATAGGATCGGCAATGATCTTTTGAGCGATCGGCGGCGTCTCTTTCCATACCCCGTCGATATAGTCAAATTCTACCGCGACGCGCTGTCCCACCTGCAGATCCTCAAGCTTGAGGAACTTCTTGTCAGTAGGATCGGTCACGCGGGTAGCGTCTTTATTGATCCGGTACGCCAGCGGATCTCTGGCGTCACGGGACGCGTCCGCTTCCAATCGCAGGGTACCCGCCTTAACATCGACCCCCGCGATAACGCCGGGCACATGGATCACCCTCTTCTCAGATCCCACCGCCGCGGCTGAAACCTGTGTTAAAGCGCCGATCAACACGACGCCCAGAAAACCTGTCAACATCGCCTTACTTCTTCTCATGGTACATCTCCTTTCGATCTGTGCGGCACACAACTTCAACATTTTCTATCGAGTGTAGCGCTGTTGATCAGGTCTACCAACGCCTGGTCATTGAACGGTTTCTGCAAAAATCCCGCCGCCCCTACCTTGATAGCCTTTTCGCCGAGCCCGAGGTTCTTCTCCGCTGAAATAATAATGACCGGCCGATTCGACCCCGAGGCGATAAGGCGTTGCAACGCTCCCCACCCGTCTAAACCCGGCATGTGAATATCCAGGAGCAGGCATCCGGGTACGCTATTGGGCACCGCGAGGAAGAACGCTTCCGCGGACGTGAAGGTATCTACCGTAAAGCCGTAGGTGCGCAGAAGCACACTGAGAGCCCTGCATACCGACTCGTCGTCATCCACCACGAAAAGTTGCTTATTTTCCGACGGCATCTTATGAGCCTCCTTAAGGTAAACTTCCTTCTGCTCCATGACCTTATTATAGGGGGAGCGGGGATTAAATCAATTGTACCTGGGTATAACCGCGCAAGGCCGTACCGCGTGCCCGCGCCTCATTCGCCGTCACGCTTCGTTGGACCGCTCACGTCGATCTCTACCGTTGTATCGTTGATCTTCGCCGGTTCTGTTTCCTGGAACTTGCCCTCGAATACCGATGAGGTTACTGCGGTAATATAGTTCATATACAGATCCCACTCCGCTTTCATACTCCAGAGAAAGAGAAACTGCGAACTGTTCTTTTTGCCATGGGATACCGACCGCTTCGACCTGATATTTTCGTAGATCTCCAGCATACGCTTCGCCCCGGAATCGATCGGATATTTTCCCGCCGTCATCCGCGCGCCCTGCTGCAGGCGAACCCGCTCCTCGGGCGGTCGTCCTACCACCCAGAGGAGAGCGTCAATAAAACTCTGCCGGTCCATCTCATTAAGTAATCGGCCGTTGCTGCGGTCTTCGACGACTTCGCGCGCGCCCGGCGCGTCAAGCGCCACCACCGGGACTCCCGCCGCCATAGCTTCGATGAGCACGATCCCCTGCGTTTCGCTTAATGAGGCGAACGCGAAAACATCCATCGCGAAATAAGCGTCAACCAGATGTTGATAGTGCAGGACCCCGGTTAAATGGAGCCTTTTCCCCAGTCCGGCTCGCTCAAAAGCGCCCTTGATCATTCTTTCTGACGGACCTTGTCCTACGATGAGGGCATGGGCCCGCGGCTCTTTTTTAAGCACCTCGATGATACACTCGGTCAGGAATTCCAGATTCTTCTCCGGCGCCAACCGTCCCGCATGGCCGATCACGACAGCGTCCGCGGGGATCTGATTCCGCTCCCGAAAAGCTTTTCCGTTGCCTTTTGAAAAATGTTTCACATCAACCCCCGTCGGAACGACCTCTATCGGCGTTTTAACGCCCCGGTTGAGCAGGATATCGCGGACGCTTTCGCTGGGGGTGATCACCTGATCTGTCAGATTGGCAAACCCTGCGGCCAGCTTGACCATGAACCGCTTCACGCCCTCATTCTGGACCGGCCAGTAATGCACATACTGTTCGAACATCGTATGATACGTGAATACCAGCGGTACCGCGTGCTGGCGGCTCAGGCGCAACGCGAAATCCCCCATGAAGAACGGGCAATGACTGTGTATGATATCGGGAGAAAAATTTTTCATATACCGCGACAGGAGCCGGGAAATAGGAAAATTGACCGAGAAAACGGTACCATTGAATTTCTGGACAGCGGGAATACGGATAACGCCCGGCTCCTCGGTCGGCGCGCCCTTGAAGGTCGGCGTGACGATCAGTACCTCATGCCCCAGCTTCTTGAATTCTTCGCTGAACGAGTAAACCGATTGCTCCAGCCCCCCGACCATGGGAAAATACGTGTTCGTCATCATGAGAATATTCATGGTTGTTCCTTTAATGCCACGAGCGCTTTTCTCGCCGCGGCGCATATGGCGTCATAACTGTTCTGCGAACCCATCGCCAATCCTTCTCGCTCCAAGTCTTCGGAAAGCAACGGCTTGCCGAACCTTACTCGGATCCGGTGATACCGGGGATACTTGGCGGTGCTCGCCCATGCCTCATGAGCGCCGTCGATAATCACCGGAACAAGCTTCGCCCCGGTCACCTTTGCCAGAATACCGAAACCCCTCCTGAATTCCCCTATCTCGCCGGTGCTGCTGCGCAAGCCCTCGGGAAAAAAACAGAGGCCTTTGCCGTGCTCTAATACATAATAAGCACTGCGCAAAGCCTCGAGAAAATGCGTCGAATAATCGAAGGGAATGAACCGCCCCATCTTCACGAGATTTCTCAGGACGCGATTCTTTATGAACGGCCTGAAAAAGTATGGCCCGAAGACAAAGTAAAAGAGCTGAAAGACCGGCCTGCGCGGCAGGCAGGCGCCGATCGCCGGGCCGTCAAGAAAACTGGTGTGGTTTCCATAAATAATATATGCCCCGTCTTTAGGCACATTCTGCTCTCCCTTAGAACTGATATTAAAAAAGAGCCTGAAGACCAGGCAGTCGATCGCTGTTAACGTGACGCGAAAGAGCCAGGCAAAGAAACCGGTACTTAATTCGAGCAGCTCAAGATTTTCTTTCTTAGGCAGCACCCGAAGATGTTCTTTCCAGTAGTCCTGCCCTAATGATACCCCCTGATCCTCCGGAGGGACCTCTTCGGCTCCCGGCAACGCGTCCGTTACCCCCTTAATAAGACCCTTGACCCTGAAAGCGCGCGAGACAACCTCATCCTTGATATGAACGCCAAAGACCAGCTCAAGCCGCGACAGAAGCTCCACCCTGCCCAGGGAATCAACACCAAGGTCCAGCTCTAACGAATCGGTGAGCAGAATCGGTCTTCTGATACCGCATTGCTTCCTGAGACACTCTATTATTTTTACCGCGGGAACTGATCTTGTCATGATAAGGTCTTCCGCGGAAAGCTCTCCCGCCAGCGGAAGCGCTCCCTCGATCCCCGCGGCAACCCTCGGCTCATAGAGCTCCCTGATCTCGTAACGTTGTAACGCGCCGGCAGGCGTGTGCGGCAGACCCTCAAAGGTAACGGTAAAACCTTTAAGCCTTTTATGGGCGGGAAGCGTCTGTGATGCGTTATCAAACCGCTCCTTAAGGACGAGACAGAGATTGACTTCGCTGAATTCCCTGAAACTACTAAGGTCCGGCTGGATAACAGCCCACAAGACTTCCGCTCCCGCATCACCGTCCACCGCGGGAACCATAAAAACACACATCTCTTTCACCGGAGCGACCTTCGTATAGACTCCTTCTATTTCGACCGGATCCATCATCTCCCCTGAAGCTCCCCTGATAAAATTGTTACCGGGGGCCGCGAGAACTTCCGTCATACACCCACCTCATCTTTTAATTCGAGAGAATTCGCGCCTGGCACAACCCGTACTTTTACAAAGCCGGGCACGTGAATATCTATCGGCGGCTCGCCGATAAACCATTTTCCGCTCCATTCGATCAGAATATTTTTAGCGCGGGGCGTTACCGTAATAACAATATCCCCGAAACTCGTTGGCGCCGGACCGAAGGTGATCGGCTCCTTTTTATCGATCCAGGCGCGCGGGATCCCGGAACATAAGATCAATCTTTTATTCTCTTCCCTGACAAAACAATTTCGTATCATCAGGACCCATTCGGCCGCGGCCCAGACGTGCTGGCCGTCGCCCATACACCCGCCGCCGGTGCGCGGATGTACCGACTCGGGCCATTGCCCGGTCGGCGAGGCAAGCGCGGCCACCGCCTGCATCAAACCGAAATACCGGGGATCGCCGGCGCGCAAAAGCGCTTGAGCTAAATGCAGCGTCAGATACGGGTTGATCCCTGAATGGGTCATATCATGAAAAAAACCGCCGCTGACCAAACATTTTTTCATCAGGAAATCGACGGTATCTATAACCCTCTGATCTTTCTCTTCAAAAAGGCGTAACGGATAGCTGGCCGCCAAAGAGCCGATAGCCCCCGAATCTAAACGCCGGTACGGAGACGCCGGCATCGCGTGTCTCTTAAGACGCCTCTCGACATTCTTCAGGCTCAGGTCGATATTTTCCAGCAACACATAGGATTCCTTTTCAAAATAACGGGCCTGAGCGATATCGCGGTATTCGTTACAGAGGAAAGCTGCCGCTTTTAACCCCGCGACGCCCCAGAAATCATCCCAGTAATAATAATCATTGGGCCCCAGATGTTCGGCGCTGAATCCTGCCGGTAATAAACCCGCATGCGGAGAGCGGAGTTTCCCGGACAACCGTTTTTTGCAGATCCAGCTGCCCGCTTTTTCAATCGATCTTTTCCATTCGTGCGGAGGAAGGTTTCCCGTCATCTCGCAATACTGTCGTATGATCCACAAAGCCTCGCCGTTAGAATCCCATTCCCCTTCTTGCGAGAGGAAATACCCCCGTGATGTCTGACGGGCGCGAAAACAATCAAGAGCCCGTTTCACGCGCCCCTTTAACCCGACGCACAAGAGGGCATGCAAGATAAAAGCGGCATCGCGGAACCAGAACCTCCGATAAATGTAGGGGCCGGGATATACTTCCCGCGGCGAATGCAGGACCATGGTGCGGATCGCGGCATCATAGAGGAACTGAAAATGTTCGTCCGGGATCCGCAACAAAGCAACACCGTTAAGGCTCTTCTCCCACGCCAGCTGTGCGGTTTTTTGATACCCCACGCACAATTTATCCTCAATATTCAGTCTTGCTAAAGGCACCGAAACAATAATTTCCTGCTCTGCTCCCGCATCCACTATAAATGACGCCGCAGCACTGGCCATGCCGACTTTGCACAAACTCTCTTTTCCATCATCATATATAGACAAACGACTGTATACGTCGCCGCGTTGATAATCAGAGAATATATAGCGCTCAGGCGGCTTGTTAAAATAGATGCTCTCTTTCTGGTTAACGCGAAAACCCGGTGAATCCTCAAGAAGAGCGATGGTATGCACAAAGCTCACACCCTCAGGGTTGTACGGACGCAGAGAAATAACAAGCCGCGCTTTTGCGGCGGCTGACCCGGTGATAGTAACCTGGCAGAGCGGCGCCTGCGGCGGACCGATAACCTGCGCTTTTAATTGAAGCTTAAGATGGCCGAGAATTGATTCTGTAGTAACGCAAAGACCGGAGAGCATCACCATCTTCTGCACGGTGCTTTTGCTGCGCGAGGGGATCAATGGCTCGCCCTTTTCCGGAATGATCCAGGCGTCGACAGACCACCCATCATAGTAAGGAGTAAGCAGGCCGCGGGGATCTACCAGGGGGAATTCGGTGCCGTCGGGAACTCCTAATGCCGTCCAATTCCTGTGCGTGAGGTTGATCTGGGTCAGCGAAAAAGAACGGGGTATGAACGCCTCGTTCTTCGGATCATACTGGCATTCCACCCAATAGGGCCATACCCAGTCAAGATTGTGCTGGATGGCTAAGCTATTGATCAGGCCACGCGCGTGCAACACAACGCCTGAACGCAATAATTCCATCGGGGCCGCCACCTCTGATGGTTGCGTAAAATTCTGCAACTGGGAAAGCAGCCTGACGGGATCTAAAAACCCGTGCCTGCGCGCGGCGTGCCTGACCATCATTTTCCACGGTAACCATCTCCACAACATATCAACAACCTCATCTTTCCGCGCGATGACCCTAAAGGATCGGCCGGGGAACTATCGGCAGATCCAATCGAGCTTTAAAAACCCACCATTTAAAAGAACTAAAGGTTAATAGTCCTGTTACTGTCGAGGCGATAATAAAAGCCAGCAAAAACGCCCCGGGGTACAGGTGAAGAGTGCCTTTATTGATTAAAATATTGATCTCTAACGCCAGAATATTAACGAGAACATAGCGACCAACTTCGGAATATGACGACCGCTGCCGGTAGGGAAAAATCCAATATTTATTAAGCCAGTACGCGACGATAAACGCGAGCGTGAATGAAATTCCTTTCGCTACGCTGAAAGATAAAAAACGTCTCAACAAAAAATAAACTCCTAAGTCCGTCGAGCCGGCTAAAGCCCCTGCGAGCAGGAACCGCAGGACCTCTTTTCTGGTCTTCATATCAGGTGTAAGAACGCGCCTTCCTCGTGACCTACCGTCGGACCATCACCGGCTCCTGGACAACAATATAGCCGCCCTGGGTTTGCTGATAATAATACCGGTCATCATGATAATAGGGTCTCCCCTCGACAACAACGGTCGTATGTTGCGGCGGCAAAGACTCGATAAAAGCTCCGACGACGAGAGCGGAAACAACCGTATCCCATCCGAACCAACCGCGCGTATGCCACCTGCCATCACGGTAGTAGTGCCGGTTGCCCCTGTTATGTCCCCTGTCATCTCTTCTGTTATTCTCTACCCTGCCACGACGGTCATCCCCTCTTCGATCATCTCCCCGCGCAAAAGCGCTCGGGCAGGACAATGCCACGATGACAGCTACTACCGAGATCACTTTAAATCGCATGATTTGTTTCAACATATCCAGCCTCCTCATGTGCAACCACTAAACCGACGCATATAAGATGCGCCACTATTTTTAATGATGCTCGCCGCGAGCCTCTTCCTTCTGCCAATTATCGTTCCGGTCTCCTGCATGATTATGGTTCTGACTGCGGGCCCGGTTCCGGTTTTTCCAACCCCAGTGCTCACAACCGCCCAAAAAAAAAAAATGAACACGCCCAGATCATGAGCAAAAAACCTGCCACTATCCGTTCTGTGTATTTCATGGCCTATCACCCCCCTCTTCTCTTGAGGTAAGTATAGGCTTGATGAAAAAAAGAAACAATGGTACCTGGGTATAACCGTAGATTCTTTTTGATTAAAATTGAATTTTGTGTGGATGTCTTTAAAGATGCGTTACTTTGAGGAGGGGGTAATACCCGCTTTTTGGGCAAAGCGGATGAGTTCGGTAACGGTTTTAGCCTGCATCTTCTGCATGACCCGGCCGCGGTGGACCTTGATCGTCTGGAGGGCGGTTCCCCGTTTGTAGGCGATCTGCTTGCTCAGCATTCCCCGGGCTACCAGCCGGAAGACTTCCAATTCTTTCGGGGAGAGCGTCCTGATGCGGCGCTTGATCCTGGCTATCTCCGCTTCTTCTTTATTGAACTCTTTGCTTTTCAAAAGAGCGAGCGTAACGGCATTCAGTAGTTTTTTTGCGGTAACGGGTTTTTGAAGAAAATCAACCGCTCCCGCCTTCATCGCCTTTACGCTCATAGGAATATCTCCGTGTCCCGTAATAAAAATGATGGGGATACAGATCCCCCGGCGCTTCATCTCTTCCTGAAGGACAAGCCCATTGATGCCCGGCAGACGGATATCAAGGACCAGGCATGCCGGCACTTTAAGGCGTTTAAACTCCAGGAAGCCCGTCGCCCGCGTAAATGCCTGAACCTTAAATCCGTGGGAACGCAACAATAAGGTCAAGGCCCTGCACACGGATTCATCGTCATCAACAACATATACCACCGGGTCGCGGTCGCTCATTTATATATCCTTTACGGCGATGGGAATTGTAAAATAGAATGTCACGCCGCGATCGGAATTCTTCCGCACATCCAACCTTCCCCCGTGCGACTCAATAATGGAACGGCTGATAGAGAGCCCCATACCCAGGCCATCCGGTTTGCTGGTAAAAAAATGCGTAAAAAGCTTCGGGATATCCTGCTCGGGGATACCGCATCCCGAATCCTACACCTCGACGATGATCGTGCCGGCGTCTTTGCGCGCGGTGCGGATCACGATCTCGCGGACACCCCGTGTCTTCTCCAGCGCGTCAAAACTATTGCTGATAAGGTTCAGGAGGACCTGCTGCAGTTGGATGCGATCGCCACGGACAGATGCAAGACCTTCCGCGAGCTCGATCTTCAAAAGATCGTTCCTGACCGCGGCATCCGTAGCTATAAGTTTCAGGGTCTCGTGAATAAGTGTATTAATATCGAGCGGTTTGAGTTCAGGCTCACTCTTCCGTAAGAGCGACCGTAGCCGCTTAATGACCTCGGCGGCGCGCCGGTCATCGCTAACGATATAGGAG
>JBAWYO010000004.1:0-26179 GCA_037143495.1 Candidatus Omnitrophota bacterium
GGTCCTTATAGCGGTTGACAACACGAGATACAAAATTCACCCAATTCGCCAGCGCCTCATCGTCTCCGGTGGTCGGATCCGACCATTTCTTCCAGAGGAGCAGGCCGTAGACGTGGAGGCCTTCTCCGTTGAGGTTTTCGATCGCGGCGTCAAGTTCTTCCCAGCGGAATATCCCCGGCTCCGGCTCAACAAGGTCCCACCTGATGATCTGACGGACCCAACCGATATTCGCGTCTTTAATGAGCTTCGGAATGCGGGGATCTTTGCATTCGGTAACATCAACAACGACGCCGAAAGACGAGTCGCTCTCCACTGACGGAGGCGTTCCCGGGTCCGCCACCACTTCCTTGCGGCAGCCGCCCAGCAGAAGCGCTATAACCGCCATTAAAAAAAAGATACCCGTTCGTTTCAGTCGCGACTCCCGCATGTGTTACCCCTCCATCGATCTACGATTTTTTCAGAGCCAGCAATCGTTCATAAACAGCTTCGAGCTCTCTGACGGTACTTTCCAGCGTCGGCAAAGCGTCGAAAATCGCCCGCGACTTCGTCCCCATCGCTGCGAGAGCCGCCTGATCCATCTGTAAAAGCTTGATCAGCGCCCGGGCGAGAAGCGCGGGCCGTCCTTTAGGGACCACAAACCCGTTACCCCCTTCCACGACAAGCTCCCGGGCGCCGAAGGTATCGGTAATAACGATAGCTTTGCCGAGCGCCATCGCGTCGAGGAGCGCGTGATTCGGCAGAACCTCCCAAAGGGACGTCAGAACGAAAATGTCACTTAGCGCCGTCAGCTCACGGACATCATTGCGCCACCCGATAATCTTGATGAACCCCTCCTCGTTACGTGCACGGACATACCCCCGCGCCCGCTCGAGCAACGGTCCGTCGCCCGCGAGAACAAAGGTCACGGCGGGGAATTCCCGATGAACCATTTCGGCCGCCCGGATGAAATCAAGCGGCGCTTTCTGAGCCGCCAGGCGCGCGACATATGCGATGATCTTGTCGCCGGGTGCGATGCCGAGCTCGGAGCGCTTCGCCGCCGCGTCGAATACCGCGAGGCGCGGCGCTATCTCGATAGTATTAGTAATAACTTCTATTTTTTTTCTGTCGACAACACCGAGAGCGGCCGCATAGCTCTTTTCATCTTCGCAGACCGCGAGAACACGGTCGCAAAATAGGCCGGCGAACGCTTCAAGCAGCACATACATGATCACCTGCGGAAACATCCACGCCGGACGATCAAAAGCAAAACTCTGCGGCGTGTGGACGATAACCCTGACGCCCGCAAGTCGTGCCGCGATCCGCCCCAGGAATCCCGCCTTTGAGCTGAAGGTGTGAACAATATCGAAACGTTCTTTTCGCAGAAAACGGAAGAGCCTGACAAAGGAGATCGCGTCGCTTATCAGACGTATCTCCCGCTTCATCCGGAGCGGATAGACCGTGACACCGACCCTCCTGAAAGCTTCCACAAAGCTCTCTTTTTCACGGCTGGCGCCGGGAACAAGATCCTCCGGCGGACAAAGCGCCGTCAGCACGAACCTGTTCCGGTCGATCCGGGATGCAAGTCCTATCATATGGCGTTGGACGCCGCCGGCCGCCTGCGAGACAAAGAGGACTCTTATTTTATTCAAAGAGCCTCCCCCTGCCGAAGTTTCCGTTCATAAAATCCTCCCAACCACGCAGGATAGCGGTCGCTTTTTCCCGGCGCGCCGTACAAAAAAAATAAAAGATACGGACCAGGACTTTAGCCCCATAGACAAGAAAATAGTTCGGCAGAAAAAAACGGGGAGCGTTCTTGAGCATAAAGAGCGGCTGGTTGCGGGTGTAAATGTAATATTCCCGTGGTGTACCCTTCCCGAGCACCGTCGCTATCTTATGCCAGACCTTCGCGTCCCTGACAACGATGACCTTAAAGCCGCTCCGGCGGGCCCGTAGACAGAGATCGGCATCCTCGTAGTAGGCGAAATAACGCTCATCGAAGAAACCGATCTTCCCGATCACGTCTTTCCTGATAAGCATACAGCTTCCCGAGACGCTCTGAACCTCCGCGCACGCTGACGCGACGTCTTTGATGATCCCTTGCATCCCGCGCCACCAGAAGAACCGGTGCGCGGCCATGTGTACCGTTGCGGGCCGCGCGTAATAATAATTCACCGCGGCGATAATGCCGCGGCGCTCGTCCATAGCGCCTTCCCGGACCATCAACTCCAGCATCTCCGGGGCGACGATCGTGTCGTTATTAAGGAGCAGGAAATAGTCGGCTCGCTCCTGCGCGAGCGCGTGCCGGATACCGAGATTACAACCGCCGGCAAAACCCAGATTCACCTCGCTGCGCAGAACCTCACAGCGGGGAAACCGCGCGCGCAGGCGTTCCCCGGAACCGTCATCTGAACCGTTATCGACTATGATCACCCGGTAATCGCCGAACGATTGCGCTTCAACCGAACGGATGCACTCTGCCGTATCGCGTTCGCTATTCCAGTTTAAAATGATGATATCGACAAAAGGTTTTCCGGTCATGCGGCCGTCCCGGCTTTGTTTTCGCGGGTTTCCCGCAGGATCCGCTCCAGCCGAAGTGTCATCTTTTCAGGATCGTAGAGATCGCGTACTTTCTTGAGCGCGGCGGCTCCGATATCCCGCCGTCGGTCAGGGTTCTCCAGAAGCGCGATGACCGCCCGGGAAAATTCAGCGGCCGTATCGGCGATCAGGATATCGCTCCCCGGCGTAGCATCGATGCCTTGCACGCCGACAGACGTCGCAACGACCGCTTTGCCCGCGGCCCAGGATTCCAGAATCTTAACCCGGGTCCCGCCCCCCAGTCTCAGCGGAGCGACCACGACAGCAGCGTCCCGAAGCGCATCGCTCATATCGGGAAGATGGCCGAGTAATTTGACCAGAGGATCGACGGCGAGTTTGCGTATCGAACGGGGTGCGTCGTCTCCGACGATCGACAAGGTAACGCCGGGTATTTTTTCCCTGATGAGCGGAAATACTTCCTGATAAAAAAAGAGTACGGCGTCTTCATTGGCGAAGGTGCTCAAAAGGCCGAAGAAAAGGATCGACAAAGCGCCGGCACCGGCGGCGGGAGCGGCACCGGCGTCTCCCCGGATCTCCATACATGCGGGGCTGACCGTAAGAACCGCTCCTTGCGCGAGAGATTCTATTCCCGCGCGATCGAGGTCCGAGAAGACCAGGCACCGGTCAAAGAGCCGGTACCGCGAAAGCTCATACCGTCGTATCCGGGAGGCCTCGAGCGCGATCAGAAGGCGCCTGAGCGGATGGCGCTCGATCTCGCGGGCCCGCCGGTAGATCAAGTACTCGATGTTGTGCGTATCCAGGATGACCGCCGTCCCCCGGGGAACGGTGATCTGCGGGTCAAGAGCGTACTGACCCATATAGTAGAACGCCACATACACAATATCGAATCCCCCCGACTCAATGAGCCATTTCGAACGCTCGAACATCCGCTGGCTGCGATACCGTATGACCGTAAAGGGATCCCGGGTCAGCAGCGCACGCCAAAAATTTTTCAGAGAAAAATTCGGCCCCTTCCTGAAGGTCTCGATGCGTTCACAATAGTCCGAGAGCGGCGCTTCCCCTTGTCGGCCTTCACTACCGGTAACCATGGTCAAAAGCGTTATTGAATTGCGGCGGGAGAGGTATTTGAGCTGATTATGAACGACGACAGTATCGCCCCGGTCGGCGGGATAAGGAAACCGCGGGCAGATGTACAGAATCTTCATGCCGCTTCCTTGGACGATCTTTCCAGGATGATCAGCGCGCCGGCAAAAAACCCGAGCCATATCGTCAACGCGGGGGCGGTCAGGAGCGGCCCCGCCAGCGAGGCGACCATTAACGTCGCGAACGACGCCCCGATGCCGAGCGCGAACGAACGATCCGCCGCGTCAGTCAACCGGTGATAGAGGCGCACCGCGTACCGCAAAAAAGAAAAGCAGAGCCAGAGAAAAGACGCGAGCCCCAGAAACCCCATATTAAGGACGATCGACAGGTACGCGTTATGGATATACCGTGTCGTATACCAGGTCTCCCCGCCGAACCAGTTATCATAGCGGTAGAACGTCACCTCGGTGCCCAGGCCGTTGCCGATGATCGGATACCGCAGAGCCTTCTGCTTGGCCGCGATCCATTCGGAACGCCTGGTCATCATCGACGGCTCGTCCTGCGCGGTAAAGATCGAAACGTACCTCCTGCTGAGCGCGGCAGCGGAACCGCTCAGCGGATGATTTGCCGGCAACGCCATCGCGATCGCAATATAGAGCGAGACACACATCACGACAAGCGGTATCGCCTTTAAGATGCTTGTCCGCTCTTTCCCCTGCGCGACGAAAAAGAGAAATGAAAGACCGAATAAAGCCGCTATCCACAGGGACCGGGCTGAGAGCGCCAGCAGCATCACGCCGAAGAATAACGCAAGCGACCCGAAGATGATCACGCGAGCGCCTTTTTGCGGCGTAATCGCGAGCGCGGTCATGATCACAAACATAAGCAGGCACATCACGCTCGGATAACTCAACGTAGCGTGCAGCATCTGAAAAAGTATCCCGGGCGCATACCCTTTGATAAAAACGAACCAGAGCCCGCAGATGAGCCCCAGAATAAGCGATGCCACCATGCTATAGAAGATACGCATAAGGGTCTTCCGTTCCCGGACAAGATCGAGCATCATAAAACAAAGGCCATAATACATCAGCGCGTTCAGGTTGGAGGCCCAATGTTCAAAGTGGTTACCGCGCGCGATGCCGAGAGCGCAGTTAAAAAGCGCGAGCGCCAGGAAGAGCAGGACCGGCAGCGTCAGCGGAGAGCCGAGACGCGCGCGGGCGCGATCGAAAGCCATCCGCACCACTCTCCGGCAGATCCAGGAAATAACGAGCGCGACAAAGACCGTCGCATAGACGATTTCGGCGTACCGCGCTCCTTTATTGACCCAGAGCACATTAAAAGTGACGACCGTCACCAGCAAGGTAATAACAAGGACCGGATACGCGAATACCAGAAAAAGAACCAGCAGGGACGCGAGGCCGATAAACGTAACTAACGGCGGCAGACCGGCGACAGCTACTCCCATCAAAAGGCCTGCGGCAACCAGAAGTACCATTAAGACGCTTCCCGGCTTCATCATGCGTCCACCGCGCGGTGAAGATGTTGAGGACGCGCCGGGAGAAGAATAAACCGGTGCATCGCGGCCATGATCATAGCAAAAGCGCAGATCTCGCTGATGAGCAGCGCATATGCCGAACCGGCCGGGCCATACCTGCCGATCAGCAAAAAATTAAGTGCGAGATTTATTGACAGAACCGCCGCGTTAATGATCGGCAGGACATGCTGCCTGCCGATGGCCACCAGGACGAAACCGCTTAAACCATCCAGGACGATCAGGAGCGCCGCGCCGGTAAGAAGCGTAAAAACCGGAGCGACCCCGGTAAACTTCTGCCCATAAATGACCGGCAGGAATGAGGAGCAGGTCAGGACCAGAACGATCCCGATCGGGACCAGACATATGCATATGAAGCGCAAGCCGTTCAGGTACTCCCTACTCACACGCTGCACCGATATTTCGTGGAGTCTCGATATTACCGGAAAGATCGCCGCGATGAAACAGCCCCCCATCATCCAGAAACCGTCCACAACGACAAACGCCGCATTATAAACGCCGACCGCCCCTTCGCCCTTCATCCGGAAGAGCAGGAGCGGCGCGATCTTCAGATAGGCTATCCCGAAGAGCTGGCTCAGCCAGACCCATGAGGTATGAGCGAGCTGCTTCCTGCAAAAATTGAGATCAAAAATCCAGAGAGGTTGGGCTATCTTATCAAGAAAGATAAGATGGGCGACAATAAATGAAATGACGTTGGCTATAAAGAAGATGATGAAAATAGGAATAAGTCCGCCGCCGCTCTTGAGGATCCAGAGAGCGGCCGGCAAAAAGATCACGATCTTAATGACCGCGATCCCCAGCTCAAACTCCATTTTTTCAAAGGCGCGGAATACTGAAGTATAGAGGCTGGTAATATTAACCAGAAAGTAAGAAAAAGCGCAGAGGTAGATGACGGTAGCCGTTTCGCCATGAGCCCCGAGCACCGCCGAAGTCACGGCGATAAGGCCCATCGTCACAACTCCCATAATAACGCGAAGCGCGCCCATCGTGACGAGGAATTTTCCGGCAATGAACTTGTTTTTGGCGATCTCACGGATGGCCAGGGTATTGAGCCCGAATTCGGTACCGAAAAAGAATATGGAAGAGATCGCCAGGGCAAGTGAATACCTGCCAAGCGCTTCTTTGCCCAACATCCTCCCTATCAGGATCAGCAGGATGAAGAGCGTACCCTTATTCAGCGTCTCCCGGGCCAGCAGGACGAGGGTATTTTTCTTGACGATGCGGTTCTTTTGCGCGTCCATGTCGTTTTGTATTAATATACATGGTAAAGTGCCCAAATGCAAGCGAAACTCCGCCGCAAGCCGGGAATCGCCTTGACATAGCGGCGCGATTGTGCTACGTTATTTTTCATCACGTTTTATTACCTTAAGAACGGCAGCACCAACAAAAGGAGGTAGTGCAATGAGAAAGACAGCTCTTGTGGGGCTCCTGATGGTATTCGTCGCGTCGTCAGCGTTCGCTGCGGCGATCACGGATGCCACCCAGGCCGCGGGCAAGTTCAAGCCCACGATCACGGTCGAAGATAACTATATTTTCAACCGGGATATCAAAAAAGGAGAAGGTACGACTAAATTCGATACCGAGAAGACGAATCAGGTCTACGCAAAACTGGGCATGGGTATCATAGACGGGTTGAATATCTACACGAAGCTCGGGGCATCGAATGCCGGTGAGATCAAGCACGAGAACACCTCGAATGCGAATCTCAAAATAAAGACCGACTACGGATTCCTCTGGGGCTTCGGTTCAAGCTACACAAAAGAGATCAGGGACGGCTGGAAGATCGGCATGGATGCCCAGTTCAACTGGTGGTCGGCTGACGTAGATAAGATCACGTTTGGCGGCGCGAACGCCACGAATGTTGCCGGCACGGTCCGCAATTACGAGATCCAGGGTACTCCGTACGTGACCAAGAAATTCGAGATTACACCGGTCTACGCGGTTAATCCGTATGTCGGCGCAAAAATATCGTATTTTAAGACCGAGACGAGCAAACAGATCACCTATACCTCCGGCGTCAACCGCACTGACTCATGGGTGTATAGAGGCAAGAACTACATCGGCTTGGTGGTAGGATCTGATCTGACGATCAATAAATGCGCGGCTCTGCAGATCGAGGGAAGATTCTTCGACGAGACCGCGATCACCGTTGGCGGCGCATATAAGTTCTAAGAAGCGCGCTACCCGGAATTCCTTACAAAAACCCTCCGCCTCACCGCGGAGGGTTTTTTGTCCTTGACTTTTCGTCGCCATATGGTAGTATTTCTTTAAATGCATACGAAACCGACCCTATCATTTCTCGGTATCACTTTCTTGACGGCAACACTCATCAGTCTTGCCGTCGCCATACCCCCTTCATACGCCTCAAAAACTGAGATCAAAGTTACCGGAACAGTTCCTTCTTTCGGAACCTACAGCGTTAAAGGAGCGGTTAATTTTAAGATCGCCAAGCCGGGACGTTTTGAGATCGGTAAAGTCACGGTCTATGGCACCTACAACGGCCCGTATCCATGGATTATGAGGGTTTATACCGATAATACCAATTATATGCCGGTGGCCGGTTCCCTGGCCACCGTAAGCAGGGCCGGGCTCATATCAGACGACGGTCAGTTCACTGTGCCGCTTCAGATCAACTGCCCTAACCTTGGCGCCGACTGGGCATATATCCCCGATATCAACGATACCGGTTTTAAACCCTACCAGGCCTCGAAAGAGCCGGGCGTCGCGACGCATACAGAATGCCTGATTATGGGCATCGACCCGCGCAATGCCGATTGGGTTTCGGGACCGGACCGCAAGCTCTTTACCGGCGACGACAACCCGCTCGGTGACACGACTATGACAACCCCTTTCGACATCCGCTTCGCGGCCGATTTCGACGATAAGACCGTCAGAGGCAGCTACACCAGCAATATTTATGTCGAGCTGGTGCCGGCGCCATGAAAAAAGCTCTCCCGATAGCTCTCTTCTTCTACCTCGCTTTCACTTTTTTTGTCTCGTCAACAGCCGGCGCGGTCGAGATCGACCCGCTCAGGCTTGAGCATACCCTTGATGCCGGGAAAAATTATTCCGGTTCGTTCCGTCTGAAAAATACCTCAGAATCCAGCATTATTATCACACCATCGACCGGAGCCTATCGCTATATCTTCTCGCACGAAACGATCGCGCCGAAAGAAACCGCTAAAAAATCTTTGCCAAGCTGCCAGACGTGGTTTCAATTCAATCAAAGCGAGATCAAGTTAGAGCCAGGGGTCAGCGCCGATATCTCTTTCATTATCAAAGTACCGGTAACCGCCGCCCAGGAGCATCTCTGCTGCGTTATCTTCGAAGAACGGGTATCCCGCGATAAAAAAGCGTCTAAAGACCGGCCGGGGGACGGCAAGGTATCGATGAACATCATCCCCCGCTTCATCATCCCCGTCTATGTCGTTATTAAAGGGACTGAAAAAATATCAGCGGAGATTAAAGAACTCACGGCGGCGCGGGAGCCAAAAAAAGGCGGCGCGCTGATCACGCTCTCGATCGAGAATACCGGCAATTGCCATCTGCGCCCCAGCGGCACGCTCGCTTTTTTTGACGAAAAGGGCGAGATCGTCAAGACCGTACCGATCGGCAAATTTCTCCCGATCTTCCCGGGCTATCAAGAATCGGTTCCGGTTCTCTGTCCGGGACTGCCACCGGGAAAATATTCCTGTGTAGCGACGGTGGAGATCGCTCAAGAACGTCTCATCCAGAAGAAAGTCTCCTTCGAGCTTGGCGGCATCGCCGACTTTGAGTGACGATCCCATGAACGGAGCATCGCCCCTTTTTACCTGCCCTCATTGTTCAGGCGTCCTTACTCGATCAGAACATAACCTTTCATGCGCGTCGTGCCAAAAAGCCTACCCGATACACGATGGTATCCCGTCATTTGTCCGGAATGCTGACGCTTTCTATGGCGAATATTATCGCAGCCAGCGCGGCCTCGACTGGGCGCGAGGACACCGGGCTTTCACGAATCCGCTCCTTCGCATTCTTCAGGATCTACGGATAAGAATATCGATCGTCGGCAAGCGCCAGCGCTTCTTTGAACGCGCTCTCAGCGGTAAGAGTTCTTTGCGCATATTGGATTTAGGATGCGGCGGCGGCCACGAATTTCTGGTCCGCTACGGCGCCGTCACCGGCATTGACCTTGAGATGGCCCCCCTCGTTTCGGCCCGTATCCTCTACGCCCAGACGGCACAGGCTGACATCGGCGCGCTCCCGTTCAGCAACGATGAGTTTGACGCGATCGTAAGCCTGGACGTCATCGGCCATATTCCCGCTAAAAACAAAGAAACACTCTTTGGGGAGATGTACCGGGTCCTGAAACCCGGGGGGATCATTATCCATGCGATAGAAACTGACAGCTCTAACTGGCTCTACCGTTTCGCGCACCATGATCCGGAACTATTCCGAAAGAGCTTTATCGAGGAGATCGGCGGTCATTTCGGCCTCGAAATGCCGCGCACCGTCCTCGCGAGAATTGAACGCTGCGGCTTCATACCGGTAAGGATCGAGAAAATATGGGGACTTATCTGGCCGACCGAAGAATATATCTACCGCTTTGATAACGGGTATAAAGCGCAGTCGCGTCGCATCCGCTTGATCGTATGGCTCTGCAAGATCATCAACAAAAATATCCTCATACACGCGATCGCCAATGTGCTTTTGGGAATACCGGATTATCTCATCGAGAAATTCATGCCCATCGATCACGCATGCGGTATCCTCGTCCAGTACAAAAAACCGGCGCGCAGTAACAACTCGTAAGAGCGACCGAGCGTCTATCGCACATTAATGAAGAGAGCGGGGGCAGCTTAAGCTGCCCCCGCTCTCTTCACGCATCTATATACACTTGCCGCCAGCTATCTTATTTTCTTGAGATACCCACCCGGGTTGAAGGTCAGATAAAATTTCTCCTTGCTCTTGTCAACGATGAAGTCCTTTGACCCCTTCAGGAATTCCTCGACAGCTTCCATCGGCCCCGGCCCGAAATCGGGAGCGACCGGGTGGCCATTTATGTTCGTATCTTCAACAATCAGGTACGATCCCTGCGTCACAAAACCGTTATAGGCTTTGAGTTCCGCGAGGACATGGCTCTTACGGTGATCGGAGTCCAACATCACCATAACGCGTTTTTTTCCGCGAACGAACCCCCTGACGCGCTCCAGCACCTCCTCGGAGACAGAGGAGCCGCGAAGATACTGCAGCCGCTCATGCCGGGGCCTGCCCTCTTTCTCTTCGATATCGATCGAAACGACCTCACCGTGAGCTATGAGAGCGCACATTGATGCCAGGAAGAGCGCCGACCCGCCTCTGTTAGTACCGCACTCGATAATAAGATCGGGCTTAATCTCATGGATGATCTCCTGATAAACCCACATATCCATCGGGCATTTATTCGTCAGGACCCCCATCCAGTACATCGAGTCCCAGGTCTTACCGAAAGCGTGCGCGTCGTAATAGAGCTTATGGAACCTCCCGACCGTATCGAGTTCTTGAGACCGGCTGATATAAAAACTACGAAATATGAGATTTTTAAGATTGATCAGCTCCCGCTTACAGGATCTGAAGATTTTTTTTAACATTATTCTACGCTCCCTGTAGCTGATTATACCATATTTTAGCGTATAAGCAACCGCCTTCATCGCAGCGTGCGCAATATAATCAAAAGTAAGGCTTGACTTTCAATAATACGCTATTATATACTGATTTCGTAATACTCTCGTAATCCTTGGCATACGTACTGCTCCGTAAACGAAGTAAAGACGCTATCTGAATGAAAAAACCGCTACGGTTATTAATCTGGAGCATGCCACTTGCAGCGCTCGCCATCCTGGCGCTGTGCGGGACCTCTCATGCGACGAGCATGAGAATATCGGACTTCTTCTACCTCACCCACTATAATCCCGGAGAAACTGTCCGCTTTAGCGTTAATGCGGTTAATCGCGGCGGAACTACGATCGGTTATGCGTATGCCGATATCGTCCTGACCAATACCGCGACCAACGCCGAAATAGAGATCGGCGGTTCCGCCACATCCGCGATCACCCCGGGCATGCAGATCACATCGATCGCGAACTGGACCGCCGGAGCTCCAGGTTTTTATTCGGCAACTTTACGTATTATTGAATTCGACGGCGTCAATGAGGTAATTGGCGATTCGAAGCGTGGCCTTGAGAGGATCAACGAATTTATCCATGTCGGTATCACCAAAGATTCGCTTGCGGCCTTCCCGCGGGTCCTTGATCTGGGTACGCTCCAATACGGACGTTATATGCATCCGGCCCCCATTGAGATCAGCTGGTCATTCTTTTCTCATACCTCTCAAATACGCAAGGATAACCCCTGGTTCATGAGGATCTACACCGACAATCATAAGAGATACGCCGGCATCCCGGGCTCGTTCGCGAATCCCGGCGCCGGCCTTATTTCGATGGACGGCAAATATTCAATACCGCTCAAAGTCTGGTGCCTCAACTTCGGTCCCGATGTTGAGGAGGGATGGGACGCGGCGCAGCTGGGCCCGCCGCCGGTCCAGGAAGACCATTATTGGAAGGGGCCGCTCCTCGACACCAACCGCCGGGATGAATCGCGCGTGGCGTGGGAATGGATACCTGACTACGCCGACATGAATACCGATGTCTCGACCTGGCGTAAGCTCATCGGCCAGGACCCGTACGACACTCATTACGTTACCGACGCTAACCCGACCGGCGATTTTACCCTTACCTCCCCTTTCCAGATCTGGCTCGCGTATGAATTATCGCCGAGCGCGGTCGCCGGAAAATATACAACCGACCTGATCCTGGAGATCTATTCGCCATGATACCCTCCCCGATCAACAAGAAAATAACTGTGTTCATCGCGGTTTTATTCGCCGCAATGGTAGCGCTGCCGACAGCCCGGGCGTTAGAGGCCGGCAGAGAGAACGCCATCAGCGGCAGCATGGATGCCCTGGGCACCAGTGAGGTTCCGGCAGAACTTGCTCCGATACGACTTAAAGTGCAGGAGATTGTTTCGAGCGATGAGTTTGTGCTCGCCCGCGCGCTGCACTTATATAACCAGCGCCGGCTCAATGACGCGAAGAGCCAACTCCAGGACGTTCTTATAGAAAATCCCCACAATCATACCGCGGTCGTTTATCTGGATACGATCAGCGCGAAACGCGACGCCGTCAACCCGCCGAAAGCGCTTCTTGAAGACGAACTTAAGGGGATTGCTTCGGTCGAAAAAGGGAGCCATGGAGGCGCTTACGGCAAGGAAGAGTTCGGTACTACCGACGGGCACCACCGCATCACGACGAATACGATGATGGGGATGACCAAAAACGGTCAGGCCGGAGAAGACCTTGTCAACAAAACTGTTATGGAAGCGGTCAAACTTGAAGGATCGCTCTCTGAATATAAATATACCGCGACCGCGAACATTAATTATTACAGCAAAGGGAATGTGCGCGACGATACGCGGCTGCGCAACGCGACCTGGTGGATGAAGAATGACAAGCTCCAGTTCATCGCGGGAGATACCTCAAGCTACTTAAGCCGGTTCATCTTGACCGGTGTCAATTACCGCGGTCTTAATCTGCGCCTCGACGCAGGCGAATCGATGTTCGGCAACGTTAAAGATAAGATCGTCATGCTCTATGGAAAGATTCCCTACTTTTACCTTACCAAGGACGAATATATCTATCCCCGCCAGATCGCCGGCGCGCGCAACGAACTCGCGCTCGGCGACAACTTTAACTTTAACACGACGTTTGCCTACATCTGGGATAACGATTCCCGCATGAAAAAGATCGACCTGGCGGACAAAGGGAAACGTAACGCGCTCCTGGGATTCGATGAAACCTTCCGGGTCATCCCCGGCGTCTGGACCTTAAACGGCGAATCAGCCTTCAGCTACGCTGACGAGGACATTGCCGCCGACAATAAGATCCTGCGCAGTTCGGCGAATTATCTCGTCTCCGATTTTAAGACAAAGACGCTTAAGATCTATAACAGTTATGAGCGCATTCATCCGAATTTCCGTTCCTATCTGGGCATCGGCAGCTATAGCGCCTCGAATATGCTGACGATCGACCGGGAAAATATCATTAATTCGATCGACTATCAGCCCCGTGAAGAGGTCGATCTCGGGCTGCATTACTCCCGTACGCGCACGAACCTTAACAAGCGTTATAATGTGCAGACGATCCAATACGATAATTACCGGGGCGCCATCAAGCTGATGCCAAAGAACGGCCTGCCCCGTTTTACCCTGCGCGGATCGATCTGGAACTCCGATAACGGCCCGGGCCCCTTCGCGGCGCCGCAGAACGAATCGAGCTGGGACAGCGTCTTCGAGGTCGCGAAGAAGTACGCAGAGATCGATTGGGCCGCCTCGTATGGTGTTCGCGGCTACAATCAGTTCCTCAATGAAACGAACACCTACGGCGACGCGCGCGAACAGACCTTCTCACTCTCGGCGAACAAGCGTTTCTACGACCGGATCGAGATCACCCCTTCTTACAGTTTAGGGCGCGCGACGCTCTTAAAGACCCCGAACCGGGGAATATACACCACCACCATCATGCGACACCTCTTCGACCTCCACCTCTCGTCAGGTCTCTGGGATACCGCGAACGTTACCTTCGATTATAGTTATGAGCGGGCTAAGGATTTCGCCACCCCCTCGCTCTGGGGCACCAACAACGGCTTTACAACAACTTTCAGCTGGCCGTTCACAACAACGCTGGGGTACCGCAAAAAATTCGTCTTCTCGCCATTCCTGAGCTACCATTACGCGAGCGGCACTGTCAATTACTACGACCGTTCCTACTTCGCCAGCCGCCTGGAAGGCGATTACTTCCTGACCGAAAACACCAAGCTTAATATCAGCGGCGAATACCGCAGCAATGTAGTGACCGACCCGACCTATTGCGGCTACGGCGACGAGTATCGCGTCTTCATCAGCTACAAGACAGTTAACGGTTTCTAAAGACGATTCGAACGAATTTTAATGATAAAAAATCCCGGCGTCCTGAAGGATGCCGGGATTTGCTTTGTAATCGTCAGTTGCCGCTTCGTTCGTCCGGACTAGTTTATATGTATGGTGATGTTCTCGCTATCGGTGTAGGTGCCGTCTGAAACTTCGAAATGCACATTCGTATAGGTACCCGCCTGCGGATTAGCCCACGTAAAGACCGCCGTACCATTATTATTATCGGTAAAGAGCGCTCCCGACGGAAGATTTGACGCGCTGAAGATAAGCGAGTCGAAATTCTGATCGGTTGCCGATATCGTTACGCTCATCGGGGCGCCAGCGCTTCCGTACTGGTCGCCGATAAAATTAAGAACCGGCGGTACGCTCCTGTCGATGATCACCCAGAACATAAAGGAATCAATAAGGCCGGCAGGGTCCCGCACCTCAAGCCGGACATTCTGATACTCTCCGAGCGTGGGGCTCTCCCACCTGAAGGTCTGTCCGGTAAAAATAGCTCCTGGGGGAAGATTGCTTGCGGTATAGACGAGATCTGACGCCGGATAAACCGGATCGGTCGCGTTGACGCTGAATGAGAGCGGTTCGCCTTCAATCCCCCGTTTGATCGCGAAACGCTCCGTAAACCGCGGCGCGTTCGATGCCTCGACGAATATCCACGTCAGGCCCGTGTCTGAGTGCGTTCCGTTGCTCACCGTAAAGTAGATGTTCGGATATTGACCTATCTGCGCTTCGGTCGGCGTCCAGGTAAATAACTGGTTCTCAAAAGATGAACCGAGCGGCAGGTTCGATGCGGAATAGGTCAGCATTGACGCGCTGACGTTCGGATCGGTCGCTGTTACCGTAAAGGTCAATGTCGTGCCCGCCCGGACATGCTGCTCGCCCGGGATAAAGATCGTCGGGGCGAACTTCGACTTAACGAATATCCAGCTGATCGCGGTATCGGTATATGTTCCATTGGTAACGCTAAAGAGTACGTTCGGATAGGTCCCTACCTGCGCCTCCGATGGTGTCCAGGTAAAGGTTCGCGTCGACGCGTCAAAGGATGCCCCTGTCGGCAGATTTGATGCGGAGTACGTCAGGGGCGCGCTGTTCGGATCAGTCGCTGACACCGTAAAGATCAGGGGCTGATCGGAAACGCAATGGATCTCGCCGACAGCGTTCATCTTCGGTGCCGCGGGAGCGTCAACGTATATCCAGGTACTCACGGTCACGACATTGATACCGTCGGTAACTTCGAAAAAGATATCCTTATAGACATTGATCTGCGAAACGGTCGGCACCCAGGAGAATGTCTGCCCCTGAAAGAGCGCACCATCCGGAAGATTGAGCGCCTTATACGTCAGCTGATCGCCGTTCGGGTCAAAAGCGTTGATACTGAAAGAGAGGTACTGGCCCGGACGTATATGCTTCTCCGGTATCGGGTCGACGACCGGCGCGTCGTTGGCGGAAACGAATATCCAGACGATCTCCTGCGCCGAATTAATCCCGTTGGTAACCTCGAAAATGATATTATCGTAGGTCCCCTTTTCACCCTTCTTGGGCTTCCAGGTAAACGTGTGCGTCGCCGCGTCAAAATAGGAGCCGACCGGCGCGTTGACCGGCAGCAAGTACGTTAACGCGAGTCCGTCAGGATCGTTCGCGTGGACCGTGAAGGTCAGGATGCGTTCTTCGACGACATTCTGGTTGCCGATACGCTCGATGACCGGCGTCCCGGCCGGATCAACGATAATATTGCAGTACGTCGAATCGCTCCAGGTACCGTTACTCGCCGTAAAGAGGATATCGTTATGGATGCCGACCTGCGGGCCGGTCGGTGTCCAGGAGAATGCCGCACCGGTCAGTACCGCTCCGCCCGGGGCATTCGACATCGCATAGGTCAATGGTTTATTCTGGGGATCCACCGCGTGCAGATCGAAAGAGAGCGTCTGCCCGGCCCGTACCCGGAACTGCCCGATCGGATTGGCGCCTACCGCGTCAAGAACCGGCGCATCAGCGGAATTAACAAATATTTTAACAGTTGTCGGGGTCGTATTACTGCCGTCGCTCGCGAAGAAGATAACCTCATAGGTCTGCCCCTCCTGACCCGTAATCGGCGCCCAGCTGAAAGCGTGGGTACCGGGATCAAAAGAAGCCTGCGCGGGCAATGGGCCGGCGCTGTACGTGATCGGGTCATTATTAGGATCCTGCGCCGTTACGGCGAATTTAAGCGTCGAGCCGACCCGCGTTCCATATTTCACTTGAAGGTACGGGTCAAAGACCGGCGCGTCGTTAGCCGTTATCGTGACCGTGATGTCGTCAGTGACGGTCGCTATCTGGTCGGTGACCTCAAAATGGACCGGATAGACACCCGCCTGGTCCTGGGTCGGCGTCCACGCAAAAGCTCCCGTCGCCTGATCAAAGGTCGCGCCGATAGAAAATGGAGCTCCGGTCGCGGTGTACGTCAGATGGTCATTATCAGGGTCCATCGCGCTTAAGCGGAACGCCAGAAGAAGCCGTACCGGCGATTTAGCGTCCCTGACCGGCTCAAGGACCGGAGGATGGTTCTCGCGGATAACTTTTATCTGAACCGTTTTCGTGACGGTCTGCGCCGGTGTCCCGTTATCGGTCGCCGTGATCGTAAGGATAGAAGTTCCTATATCTGAAACCTGCGGCGTACCATCAAAAGAAATGTCGATCGGATTTCCGGTCACCGTCTGCGGCGAAGAAGATGTCAGCCAGGCCGGATTACCCGCAAACGTCAAGGTAACGATGTCGGCGCTGTCGGCATCGGTGCAATCCATAGTAAAGGTAAGTCGCTGGCCTGCTACCACGGTCTGGTCCGCAAGCGTAATAACGGGAGGATTGTTCAGCGGATTAACAATGATCGATATCTCCTGCACCGTGCTCAGGCGATAGACGCTATCGTCGGTCGCGTTAAATGATACTTTGTAATTACCTATCGCCCCCGATGGAGGCGATGCCTTGACGGTCAACTTCGCCGGATTGCCGGTCGTCGTGGTGACAATAGAGAGCCAGGAGGGCGCCCCCGGTTCTATAGTAAAGGTAACTTTGTCGGCGGCGTTCTGGTCAGTGGCGAGAACATCAAATTCAAGAACTTCCGTCTCGCGCATCGTCTGGTCGGTAACTGTTATGACCGGCGCGTACTGGCCCGCGGGGGCGACTGTCGCGCTCGCGCTGATCGGTATCTGTGTCTGCGCGCAGGAATACCCGACCCACGCAGCAGTGATCAGGCATGCGCAAATCGCCGCTCGGTAGATTAATGAGACATTTTTTGTGTGCGCCATGGCTGCTACCTCACTCGTTGATATATTCTACGGTCAACGGCGCCGTATACGGCCCCTGATACGCGTCGAGAATATCGGCCGCCAGGTAAATGTTAAAGGGATTAGACATCGACGCGTCGACGAGCGGCGTTCCCGAGATATAGGACACCCTGCGCCAGCTAAAAACATTCCGGGAGTCCATCTCACTGTATTCAGGGATACGAAACCACCCCGCTGTGTTATTCACCCAGTAGGTATCGTCGTTCTGATCCGGGGGGGCCGTTGCGCCCGTCGGACCGAAATTGCCGCACCATACCTTAAGCGGTATGTTTGTTTTACCATCCTGGCTCTTCAGGCCGTTCATACCGCCGCCATTGGTCGTGTAAACGCGTATCGTCCAGGGCGCGACAAACCCGCTGTAGCCTATCGAGATCGGCGTCAGTGCCTGGAACCGGTGGATCGCCTGCGTCGCCTTCATCGATCCAAAATCACACGACGGCGAAACGGTCAGCGTCGGCGCGCTCGGCACCACACGCATTTTATCGATCAGAAAGATGAACGTCGGCGCGGTGCCGGTCTTATCCATTGCGTCATTATTATAGAGCATGATGTCGTATCCGCCGATCGTGTGCGTATCGAGAAGATTATTCCCGGTACCGGAAAGAACTTCTGATCGCTTAAAATCAGAGAAGCTGACCTGGTATTCCGCCCACGCGGCCGTCACGGGTATCGCGGGAGACTCCCAGGCTTCATCGCCGAGATTCCCGCCATTCTCCCGCAACCGCATCTTCATCGTCGGACCATTCACGGCATTATTAACCTTCGCGAAGAACCTGACCCCGTTATAGGCAGCGATATCAATCCTCTGGGGATTGTTGGGCGCCGGATTCGCCGGATCCGCGTAGCTGCCCATTTCGATAATGCCCCACCCCGCAGCGTATTTGTAATTGATCTGCAGGGAACGGGCGCCTTCCTGAAAATCGGTGGTGTTGAAGGTCGCTGACGCGTTAACGTTGCTGCCATACGGTCCGCCGTAAATGACCCCTTCGTTACCTTCGAAATAATCGAGCACGAGATTGCCGTCAGGGATCACCATATTCGAGAGGTTTGAGACTGCCCCGGTAACGCCATCCCCATAGACCGCATAAATCTTATATTTGTATTTAGTGGAAGAGTTTACGGTCCCGTCGGTATACTTGCCGACCGCTACTTTATTGGCCGCTATCTGAGTAAACGTCGCGCCATTATCGCTGCGCCATATACTATAGTACTTCGGCGTGCAGGCGGGCGGCGTCCAGGTTAACGTGATCGAGGGGCTGGGGTCGAGCGTCTCGGTCCAGGCATAAAGATTAGTGATCGGCGTCTGCGTAACGGTTGTCGCGATGGTGAATGGGCCCGTCACAGCGTAGCCGGTCAGGAAATTACCCGTCGACGTCTCCATACCGCGAATCTTCAGAATATAATTTGACCCGGGGGTCAGGGCGCTCGTATTCCAGGAATAAGATCCGTTATTCGTGGCCCCTCCGGAGATCGTCTTCCAGGTGCTCCCGTTGTCCGTGGAATAATAGAGCTGCATCTGAATATGCGTAGCGACGGCATCGTCAATATCGGTCGCGCTCCACTGTATCGGGATAGTCCCGACGAGCGTATTGCCCGCGCGCGGAGACGGGCTCGAAACCATCGGATGATGCCCTTTATACTGGCCGGCGGTCTCCCAGAGGTTCCGGTAGGAGCACTCATACCCTTTTGATGTCGCCGACTCAACCGGATTCTCATAATAATGAACCGCGATCCCGGCATAGCTCGAATATCCGAAAAAAGCGCTGTATACTCCGCCGAAAGCCGCTTCCAGGGCCGCATTGCCTTCCTCATAGAATGTCGTGCTCGGGGGGAAATCAGTAGTATCGGTCGGATGAGAAGCCTCGATCGCGACATAGACTTTTTTGTTCTTCGTCGCAGCATATTGTACCAGACCCGTATCGGCCGTAACGATCCCCGCGGCGGTATCACGATACCCCATCACCGCAATATAATCGACGATGTCAACGATCTCCTTGGGCCCCGGCGTTACGCCGATGTCATACCAGAAAGGAATCGCGACGCCGAAACGCATCGCGGGAGAATAGCTGGCATTATAGGTAACGACCTTCGACTGGCAATTGGAAAGGAGCGTAAGATACGTACTCCATATTATCCCCTGATCGTAACGCCAATCGAGAAGATCACCATTCTCTTTGGTTCTGAGAAGATACGGCTCGACATCGTAATGAATGCCGTCAAACCGCTGGGCGGATGTCCCACCCAGATTAAAGGCGATGACCGCGTCGGCCAACGTTTCGCCCGTTTGCTCGGATTGCGGTACCGCCCAGGATTTATCGCCGGAAAGGAAATCAATGATCATGCCGCGGCTATGCGCCGCGGCGAGGAAAGCTCGCAGCTCGGCGGGATTCTGTGTCATCAGATTATACCCGTACGGCTGGGCATCAAAAAATATTGTATTGATCGCGTTGGTCCCGTTACCATGCGGCGCCGCGCAAAACGTAAAAAAATCGGCCTGCGCCGTCGGGTTCGATGCCGGGTTAAGGACAATATCCTTCGACATGCCCCAGACCCACATCGCTCGTCCCGCGTGAGCGGGCGCCGCGAAGGCCAGAACCGCGATAATAATAAGGAAGAAGACCGTTGGGGTTAACTTCATTTTTCTGCTAATGGTAATTCACCCTTGTCATTGACCGTAAATGCAACCTTTTTATCCGTCACTCTGCCATTCTCGGTAAATTGAGCTTCCAGGATATACTCCCCGGCATCCAGGCTCTTCTTATCGGTGACGGAGAAGCGGAAGCTTTTCCCCGGTAAAATCGGCCATCCCGGGTATGGCGTGTTGACCTCCATCGAAAGAAGCGCGGTCGCTTCCCCCTTCTTTGTTATCGTAACAACTCCGGTCGGTCGTATATGAATATTCCCGGCATTATGCACCGAAAGATCGACTTGAACCGGAGAAACCGTTTTGATCGTCAGGTCACTGACCTCGAATTGGATAATCTCTGACCCTTTGACTATCGCATAGAATGGACTTACTATCCTCATTGAGAATCCAACGCCGTCATCCTTGCCTTCATTGACGGAACCAGATCTAAAGATAAGGTATTTCCTATACTCGCTCAGCCCCTGCGCAGGAACTACTACCGTATATTTTATTTTCTTCGTACCATTCGGCGGGATAATTATTTTCTTACTGCTGATCCGAAACCAGCCCTGCCCGGAAGCATCGACTGGTGTCTGGTCCAGCATCGTCACGCCGCCGCTATCACTCATTTCCCAATCTTTAATTTCGACATAGACACAAAGCGCCTGGTCATTCCCGCTATTGGATAGTTGATATTCCCCGCAATATTTTTCATTGGGGGTCACCACCACCTCAACTTTACTCGGAGTAATGCCGAAAGCATAACTTGCTGACAAAAAGATTAAAGCTAAAAGAAGCACCATAAGACCGGCACATCCTACGCGTCGTACTTTTTCGCCTTTCATGGATCCTCTCGCGGAAGGTAGAGCCGTGAGAGATTGCCGCTCAGCAACACCGCGGCAATCTCTCACGATACATCTTTACGGCGTCGTGGTAAGTTCGAGCGTCATCGTTCCTGAATACGCTGTCGAAGTACCTACGACCGGTGCGTCATTACCGTCAGCTGCGAGCGAGATTTTGAAACCGCTCGGCATGCGGGCGTCATAACCAATACCGCTCGGCAACAGGGTGCCCGCCGGATAGAGATATCCCAGCGTCGTTCTGGTATCGGTATTATATGTTGCCGGCGTAGTGTTCGGATACCCCGGATGGGCAACTAAATCGATTGGCCCATATCCGCCGATCGCGTATGCTTTTTCCTGGACCCATTTCCAGTTCGCGTTCAAACCGGTCCAGTTGGCATCAGTGTTAGGATTCGGCGGCGTCCCTGTCAAAGCATCCGTTCCTGTCGGACCGTAGTTGGCGCACCAAATCTTGATCGGCCAGTAATTTGCCGTGCCATTCAGCAAGCCTTTCGGCACAGCCGAAGCAACACTGGTTCCCGTGGTATTGGTAAAATACGCTTTCAGTTCATAGGTACCACCGCCCGTGAAAAACTGTACAAACGCCGGGGTGGTCGAGTTCGCCCTGGTGGCCCCTGCCGCCATGGTGATCGCCGGTATCGTGATCGACGTTACCGCAGTACCTCCGGTCGACAAACTCTTAAGGTCAAGAGTCGCCGTACCCGCTGTTACCGTTGCACCAACCGTGACGGTCGTCGTTACGGCGAACGCCGAGGTCGTGACAGCAATGCAAAACAATGCCAATACTGCTGCTACTGTTAATATCTTTCTCATTTTTTTCCTTCTCCTTTCGTCTTTCGTTTCTACGATTTTTACTGCTCCTATCACTTCATTACGATAGATCATTCTGTCGTTTCACCTCCTTAGTCGATCTTCAAATTCATCCGTTTTGTGAGTTCTCTATTATTCCCATATTTTAGATGGATGTCCGCTTTGTACTCTCCCTTTCCCAGGCCTCGCTCTGACCTGATCTCGAGCGTTCGACTCGACTCGGGAAGAACGGGATAATCAAATCTATTGACCTCCAGCCGCAGGAGCCGCTCACCCTTGAGCGTGCTTATCGCGATATCGCCCTGCGGGCGTATGTGGACGTTACCTTTATTCCTGATGGCGATCTCAAGGAGCAACGGGGTATTATCCTTAGCGGTGAGCGTTTCGATCGCAGCGGCGAAGGTCTCCGTCCCTTTCACGGCCAGATATATCGGCACGCCGATGCTGGTCGCGACGCCGATCGCCCCCGTTGAACCTTCCTTACTCTTAGCTTCGATAAATACCATAACGCTCAACTCGCCTTTCGCTGTTGTGGGCACCGTTACCGTATAGCCGATCTCTTTTACCTCAAACCTTTTAATATCAAATTCACGGGGCGAAAATTCAAAACATTCAACTGCCGATAAACCGCCGCGCTCCTCGACCCTCATCGAAACCGTCGCGACATCATTATGAGGATTCGCCACCGTCAGGACGCCATGGGCCGTTTTCCCGGGGGCCGCGCTTATCTCGACCCGCGGCGGCGATACGCTCAGACACCACCCGCGCTGAACTGCTCCCGCCATACAAAGAACGGATACCAAAAAAATCGACGCCGTTATTCTCAGATTTTTCATTATTCGTTGATAATCTGGAATGTCAGCGCCGTTGTACGGTAATCCTGGGGCGCGACACCCGTTACATCAATACCAAAATAAACCGGGAATCCGGTCGGATCAAGTTGCGCGCCCGCGTACGTCAGTCGTCTCCATGTATATGGATTATTCGATATCATATCATGAATGTCGGGAACTTGCAACCATACCGGATCTTCCGCTACCGGATATGTCGCGGTCCCTAAGCCGATATCAGTCGTTGTCGCGTTGCCATTAACATCGAATCCAAGAATAACCTCAGAGATGCTGCCATCAGTGATCGTATCACCCTTATGGCCGTTATTATTGAAGTCGTATCCATTCCAGAAATAATTATTATTGACGTCGGGAGCGTGGCCGGTAACATTGAGGCGTGGGCCGTAATTGTCGCACCACGCTTTAAGCGGGATCGATTGCGTCGCGTCGGTAACGCCGATCAGGCCGTGAACACTGCCCGGATTAGCCGTATAGACACGTACCGTCCACGCGCTGCCGCCGGCGAAGTACTTGACCTTTACCGGCGCCAGCGTATGAAAGCGGCGTGTGGCGACTGAACCGCTCACCGCGCCAAAACCGACGCTGGTGGTATCGACCTCAATAGAACTCTCCCCCGCTAAAACTGAAGCGGTGACTGTCACCGTCGCTGTAGTGGAAGCAAAAAGAGGGATCGCACTGCAGAGCACGGCGAGTAACATAAGCGGCAACGCTCTCTTTACAACAATCATAGTTATATCCTCCGAGGTATTTGGATATCTTTATAAACTCTTTTGAATTACTTTTCTCAACTTAAGTATATCATATGAATTAATTTTGTCAATAAAAACCAGCTTACTTTTTCATATCTAACATTTTGTAAAAAATTTCCCTTATGCTAGGTTTTCTCTACTCTTTTAAAGGGCGCGGCAGGAGGGCTTCTTTTTGCAGAAAAAATTAGAGATGATGATAGAGATTTTTCGGAATGACATACTCGACGGAATTGAGAACGACCGTGATCAGTTTCTCCGACGGTATGTTCAGTATCTGGACCGCCCTCTCAATAACTTCCCGGCGGGTAACACCGGCTTTAATCACGAGAATGACGGCATCGGCTTCCTGGGCGAGGATCGTAGAATCCGTATAGGGTACGGCGCTTGATGAATCGATGATCACCAGATCGAATTTCGCGCGCGCTTCCTTAAGAAAGAATTGCATCTCGGCTGACGTGCAGACTTTTGGCGGATCCTCGGGAAGTTCGCCGAGTGTGACGACATGCAGATTCCCCTCGCCGAATCCGTCGAACATGTCGACGAAACGCCTTCGCAGGATCTCCGAGAGGTTGGTCGAGGGGCTGGCTTCAAAATATTTATGCAGCGACGGCCTGCGCAGATTGATATCGAGCAGCAGCACCTTCTGGTCTTTAAGGTTTGAAGCGGCGATCGCGATGTTCGCGGCGGTCACGCTCTTTCCCTCAAGGTTATTCGCGCTCGTGACCAGCACGGTCTTTATCTTCTTCTCTTTGCAGATCTTGAGCAGCGCGGTCCTGATCGAATTATACGATTCCGCGACTGAGGTCCCTACCCTGAAAGGTACGGGCCGCTTCTCCCTGCTATGCTCGACAACGCCCAAGATCGGCAGATTAACGAACCGCGAAACCTGGCTAACAGTTTTTAACGTATGGTCCCAATAATCCCTCAGGAACGCGGCTCCGAGACCCGCGATCAGTCCGATCAGCATGGCGAGGATCGCGTTTAAGAGCTTTTTGGGGCGCACCGGCTTGACCGGGATCGATGCCGGATCGATGATCTTAACGTTGACGATAAGCGAGTTTTCAAGCGCTTCGGTGAGACCGGCCTCCCCTTGCTTTTCTAGCAGGGTCATATAGAGCGCTTCCTTACCTTTAATTAAGCGTAACAGGCGCGTATATTCGATCCCCGCCTCTGAGAGGTTCGTTAATTTTTTAGAGTATTCATCCCTGCTGACCTGGAGCGCGCGCCGTTTAGCCTGCAACGCATTAACGTCCGCCTCATGACCGATCAATTTCATCAGGAGATCCTGATAGAGCGGATTAGCGCTCGTCGTCTCGGTCCCGAAGATCTTGGCGACCTCGCTATTGAGCCTCTCCCGCACCTGCACGATCTCTTCCTTGGTGCTGGTGACGATCGGGTTATCGTCGGTATACTTAGAGCTGATCTCCGTCAACTTGACTTCGAGGTCGATCAGTTTTATCTTGAGTGAATTGATGACCGGGTTTGTCGTAATATCAGTTGAGGTGACGATCATCTCTTTCTGCTTCGAGAGCTCTGCCCTGATATCATTTACCCTGGAACGGGCTTCTTCCTCAAGGCTGAGCGTCCGGTTATATTCCGTCTCGAATACGCCCAGCTGATCGACGGCCGATTTCGTCTGCTCGGTAAGCGCGAGAACCCCCTTTGATTCTTTAAGCTTCTGCAACGTATCTTCAAGCTGGCGCAATTCTTTTTCGACCGATTCCGCCTGCGTGCCAAGGAACGAATACGCTCCTTTGGCCCTCGAACGTTTCGCCTCCGATGCCCAGATAACATAATGCTTCGCGAGCGAATTCGCTATGTCCATACACCGCGCCGCGTTCTTATCTTCGACCGAAACCCGTATGAGGCTGGTATCCTTAACGAGCGAGACGCTCGTCCTGCGCTGCAACTTATTGATCGCCCGCTCCTTCTTGAGCGAACCAACCACATCCTTTTCAAGTGAAAGTTCGTCAGAGACCTCCCCGAGCAGGAACCGCGATTTAATGATCTCTGACTGGGTGTGAGCGAGTTCCTCACGCAGCTCAGAGAGCGATACCGGCGCGGGGACGTTGGGGGATCCTGAAGGAAGCCTGTTATTGACGACGTTTTCAGCGGTCTGCTCGACGAGCAGCGTCGTCGAACTTTCGTAGGTCGGCGGCCAGAGATAACTGCCGACGACGGCGCTCGCCATGATGACGATAAAAAGTGTCGCGATCGTCCAGCGCCAATAAAAAATAATCCTCAGATAATCCCTGAGGCTTGCTTTAATATCCTGTGTCTGAATCTCTGCCACGGCTGCCTTCCTTAGTATCCCGCATCAATAATGCTGCCCTATTACGTAAAGAGGTGGGTGTTTTCCGTCACATAAGCGCCGACGCTGATCCTCAAGTTCTCAATGAAAGCACCGATATTCGCTACAAATGACTGCGGCACATAAATGATGTCTCCCGGCTCAAGCGCAAGATTCTGGCTGAAATCACCATTCTTGATAAGCGCGTACACGTTCAGGCGATGGGCTTCAGGGGCATCCGTAAATGCTTTCCTGACGACCATAACACTATTCAAGACCGCCGAGTTACGCCAGCCGCCGCCCTGGCTGATCGCGTCGAGGATAGTCATCCCGCCACGGTACGGATAAGAACCCGGCTTATTGAGCTCGCCAAGAATAAAGATTGTTTTACTGTTAAATCCCGCCACGACCACCGTTACCTCGGGATTCTTAATAAGTCGCGCAAGACCGTCCTTAATATCGGCTGCCAGCTGAGCGGGAGTCTTGCCCAGGGC
>JBAWYO010000005.1:0-23696 GCA_037143495.1 Candidatus Omnitrophota bacterium
TTATCATGCTACTCGCTTGTGTCGCAGCGGCTACATTGTACATTGATATAAAGAGTTATGTCAAGAAAATGCGCTTACTGGCCGTTGATCATCAGCATATTCAAACCAGTTGCCGCGTCGATCTCTTTCGTCGCTTTAACGCCGCGCAACTCAAAAACAACCGCCTCCAACACGAGAAAAACTTCGGATCGCTCACGTACACAACCGGTGAGCGTTTTAAGCTTCTTCCCCATAGCGCCGTGGATATGTATCTGCGCGCCTTTTTTGTTCGTGAATATCGTCCCGACGCCGAGCGTCTCCCAGGCGTCTTTGAAAGGCACCTTGTTGGGCAACGGCGGGATCACGGGTTTGCGAGGCCCGGTCACGAGCGTCCCTTTCTTGAGCGCGCCGATAAATATCATCGTCGCCGCTTTCAAGTTCTCTTTTTTGACGAATGCCTTCAGCTCATCAAGAACAACATCGCCGTCTTTAAATTTCAGGACGAATATCCTACCGACTGTTCCTTGCGTGTAATCCATGCTATTTTCAGGCTCCTTCTATATTTTCGACAACCGCTCACGCACGAGGTCACTCACGAGTTTTCCGTCGGCGCGTCCGGCGGCCTTCGCGTTGACCTCTTTCATGACGCGTCCCATATCCTTCATCCCGGCGGCTCCCGTCGCCGCGACCGCTTCGCCGATCATTGCCTTCAATTCTTCGGCGCTCAGCTCCTGCGGCAGATACGTCTTCAGGATCTCGAGCTCCTTGATCTCTTTATCAGCGAGATCAGGACGATTCCCCTTAGTAAACTGCTCGATCGAATCCTGGCGTTGCTTTATCTGTTTACGTACGATCGATATGGCGTCAGCATCCTCGAGCTTCTCGACCTTCTTATCGATTGCGAGATTTTTAAATGCGCTTCTCAGAAGGGTGACCGTCGATATCCGCGCCTGGTCTTTATTCTTAAGCGCTTCTTTATAATCGTTCATAATCCGCTCTTCAATAGCCATGTAATCTCCTTTCAATCCATGAACTCCTGCATCCTGTCCGGCACACGGGATTCAACGCTCACCTGGCGCTGCGTCATCGGGTGAAGAAACTGCAATGATTGCGCATGCAGGCAAAGCCGTTTCGATTTTACCGTAAAATTCCTCCTGAAGACAAACCGGGTGTCCCCCAGGATCGGGTTGCCGATATGCGCGAAATGGAGACGTATCTGGTTCTTGCGCCCGGTAACCGGCAGTACCTCTACGACAGCATACTCCCGTTTCTGCTCGAGCACCTGATATTTAGTCTGCGATTCCCTCCCGTCGATCGGCAGGCTGATCTGCCCTTTCGGCCGCGCGACCCTCCCCTGTACAATAGCGAGATACTGCTTGTAGATGCGGTGCTCCTTGAATTCCTCCATCATCTTCTGCTGCATCGCCTTGCCCTTCGCGTAGATCACCAGCCCTGAGGTGTCCCGGTCGAGACGGTGGCAGGGGTGCAAACGGTAGGTGACGCCGTCCTTCTGCAGCTGCTCGTTGAGCATATTCGTCAGCGTGTGGCGCTCATTCTTCGGGGTTGGGATCACGAGGAGCCCTGAGGGCTTATCAACGATCACGAGCCATTCATCTTCGTAAATAACTGGTACCATTTTACTTTTTCTCCTGAGGTGCCCCTGCAAAAGGCAGCCGGGGCCCATCCTCGGCTCACCCTACATACCCACCTTTCCTTATGAAAGAAGCATTGACCCGACCGCTCTAGTGTATGCGCCTTTCCTCAGGTAAGCCTGCGGGTGGACCCCGCCTGCCTTTTACCCGAACGAACGGCGCCGGTTATAGCCCTTTGTAGATACCGTCGTACCCCTTACCGGTCTCACTGATGCGCTGAAAGACAAGCTGGACAACGCGCGCATTCTGTTTAAGACGAATGCCGTGCGGATTTTCAACGACAAGGATAAATTCGCTGCGCCCTTTAAACCCCGCGTCCCAGACGCCATTCTGCGTAAAAGCGCCCATCCGCAGCAATGAGGTGCGCGTAAACGCGACCCCGATCAGGTCTTTCGGGATATCGACAGACTCGTTCGTGCGCACCTTGTAGGCGCCCCGGCTAAGCTCCCACCACCCGAGCTCGTCACCCGGCTTCGCCTTACGGATCGTGACTTCGGTACAGACCGGAACGATCCGCTCTTTATTTGAAAAATCGAGCGCGCCCTGGACATCGAACTCACAGACGCTCGCGGCCGTAAGATCGAACCCGTTGGGCGTCAACTGTGTGTCAAGGTCGATATATTCGCTGATAAGTTTTTGTTCGGTGATCAGTTTTTTTAACTCTTCGCGATTAAGCATCTTCCCGCTGCCTCCGTCCGCTACGCGGCGCCTGCAAAAATCGTCTCTTATCTATCGCTGAAAGGATATTTATTCAATACCGTAAGGAGCGTATCCGCCGAGCGCGGCATCTTCACTTTCCGCTCGATAAGTATTTCACGCGCTGATACCTCATCGCCGCCATAGAGCAACGCGTTGGCATCCCGGTGCTGATTGAGCGCGGCGCCTTCAAGCTTAACTCCAATAAAAAGGCCCCTGCTGCGTGAATACGAAAGTATCCCGCCTTTAAGCTGCGCGTCAACCGCGGCCTCAGCGTCCCTGCCCAGGGGCCCCGCGGCGACGGCCGCGTCAGCGCCAAGCTTAAATTTGCTGCTCAGCAACCCTTCAACGCTGCGGCCCGACATGATCAGAAGGACAATATCGGTCGCCTGGCCGCCGATCTGCCAACCGACGCTTCCGCCGATCAGCGTAAAGACCGCCGGCGGTGACCACCTTCCGGTCACCGGATCCCTGGCAAGAATAACACCCTGCCCGTATTTGCCGCCGATGCCAAAACCGGCCGATACGGTCGAGGGAAATATCGCGATGCCCCGGGCGCGCTCAAGGAGATCGCGCGGAACGCTCTTATCCGGCATCTGTTGTATTTCATACAATACATTACCGCTTTCGGCGACAAGCCTCGTCCACTTGCTCTCCTGGGCCGAAGAAAGAGAAGACATAATAAATGACGCCATAACCGCGACAATACTCAGGCTGATAGTTCTCTTCATGCTACCCCCCTCTCAGGAATAGACCCTATTGTACCTGTTTCCGGGTCATTTGGCACGTCATTTTTTGTCCGACGCCGATTTCCGATACCGACAGCTCCCGGGAGAATGTATTTGACAAAGATGTCTATTTGGAGTAGATTTAAGTAATTGGTATATAGTGCTTTGCAGAAAGTGTACGTAACCAAAGGAGGAAGATATGGGAAACTGGATCACCCCGATCACCGACCCCGTCACCGCTATGGCGCTTAAACTCTGGAGTTATGTACCTAATGTCTTGGCGGCAATGATCATATTCTTCGTCGGGATACTTCTGGTAAGGCTCGTGGCGAAGATCATCGGCAAAGCGCTACGGATCTCAAAACTCGATACCCTCGCCGAAAAAGCCGGCATTAACACCATGTTGCAGACCGGGGAGATCAGGCTCACACTTTCAGGCATCATCGAAGCGCTGATCTACTGGATACTGGTCCTGATCGTCATCGTCACCGCCGCGCAGGCACTTAAATTCATGGCCGCGGTCGAGCTGATCAGCCGGCTCATTAGTTACATACCGAATATTATCGCCGCGGTATTAATCTTAGCGGTAGGTCTCTTCGTCGCATCGCTCGTCGGTTCAATGGTCGCTACCGCAGCAAAGAACGCGGGTATTAAAAAAGCGAACCTGCTCACCCAGATCGTGAAGGTCATTGTTATTGTCTTCACGGCGGCGCTCTCCATTGAGCAGCTGCAGATCGGGACCGCTCTCATTACCCAGGTGATCTCGATACTCGTGATGAGCGCCGGCGCCGGACTCGCGCTCGCGTTTGGCCTCGGCTGTAAAGATATTGTCGCCGATAAAGTTAAAAACTTCCTCAACAGCATGAAATAACTGCTTCGTGTCTTTTGAATAGCCAAAGAGAAGGGCGGGTTTAAACCCGCCCTTCTCTTTTTGTCACGAGTGAACCCGTTGTTATACGCTACTGCCCGCTCAATACCTTAAGCGCATTCAAATATTTCTGACTCGTCTTGCCGATAATATCCGCCGGCAGGCGCGGCGCCGGAGGATTTTTATCCCAGGATATCGATTCAAGGTAGTCGCGCACAAATTGCTTATCGAAGCTCGGCTGCGCGGCGCCGGGTTTATACTGGTCGAGGGGCCAGAACCGCGACGAATCGGGCGTCAGGACTTCATCAATAAGCATCAGCTTGCCGTCCTGTAAACCAAACTCGAATTTCGTATCCGCGATAATAATGCCCTTGGTGCGGGCGTACTCGCTCGCTTTTTTATAGATCGCTATCGACTTCTCCCGAAGCTCTCCGGTCACCCCGCTTCCGATCATGCCGGCGACATGCTCCTGAGAAACATTCATATCATGACCGACATCGGCTTTGGTCGATGGTGTAAAGATCGGCTCCGGCAACCGGTCGGACTCTTTCAAGCCGGCGGGCAACTTAATGCCGCAGATCGACTGGGTCTGCTGGTACTCTTTCCATCCCGAACCGGAAAGATACCCCCGGACAATACACTCGACCGGCAGCGGCTTCGATTTTTTTACGAGCATCGAACGGCCCTCCAGCTGGTGAAGATATTGTCGCGCAGCGGGCGGAAAATCCTTAACGTCGGTACTGATGAGGTGATGGGGAATAATCCCTTCCATCAGGGAGAACCAGAATTTCGAGAGCGCGGTAAGGACATATCCTTTATGCGGTATCCCGTCGGGGAGAACAACGTCAAAGCATGATATCCGGTCGCTGGATATGATCAAGAGCGTGTCGCCCAGATCGTAGATATCACGCACCTTGCCCCGCCGAAAGAACTTCAGGTCCTTGCACTCAGTCGTCAGAAGTACCGCATCTGCCATAACACACCCTTTCCCTTTGCCCCCGGCTCCCCCGCCGATCATTTCGCCTGGCGAAACTCCGGCGACGCCAACCGCTCCGCGAGCGCCTTGTACTCGTCCCACATCTCCTGCGGCAGGTCTTTTTTAAACTGCTGGAAAAACTTCTTAATGCCCTTCAGCTCTTCGGTCCAGTCTTTCGTGTGTATTTCAAGAAGCTTTTCGAGCGCTCCGTCGGCAAGGGCAAGTCCGGTCATATCGATATCGTGCGAACGGGGCACATACCCGATAGCGGTCATCTGCGCGCCGATCTTGTCCTGGCACCGTTCAAGTATCCACTCGAGAACCCGCAGATTCTCGCAATACCCGGGCCAGAGGAATTTCCCCTTCTCGTCGGTCCTGAACCAGTTCACGTGAAATATCTTGGGCGCCTTCGGCATCTTCTTTCCCATCCCGAGCCAGTGCGCGAAATAGTCCGCCATATTATAACCGCAAAATGGCAGCATCGCCATCGGATCGCGCCTGACCTCGCCGAGCGCCCCGACCTGCGCCGCCGTCCGTTCGGAGGCCATCGTCGCGCCGACAAAAACGCCGTGCTGCCAGTTGAAGGCTTCATAGACCAGCGGAGCCAGATACTGGCGCCGGCCGCCGAAAATAACCGCTGATATCGGGACACCGTGGTGCTGTTCAAGCCGGAATGACGCCGTCGGACAATTGACGATCGGCGCCGTAAAACGGCTGTTCGCGTGGGCGGCGGCTACCGGTTTCCCGTGTTCGTCCTTGATGCCGGGCTTCCAGGGGCGCCCCTGCCAGTCGATCCCTTCAACGGGCGGCTCGCCGTCAGCCCCCTCCCACCAGACCGTCCCATCGGGACGCAGGAGGACATTCGTAAAGATCGTGTTCTTCTTGATCGTCTCGACCATATTCGGGTTTGTCTTTGAGTTGGTGCCCGGCGCAACGCCGAAGAATCCTGATTCCGGGTTGATCGCCCAAAGAGCGCCGTCGGAATCGACCCGCATCCAGGCAATATCGTCTCCGACGGTCCAGATGCGATATCCTTTCTTCTTCAAACCTTCAGGCGGCAGCAGCATTGCGAGGTTCGTCTTACCGCAGGCGCTGGGGAACGCGGCCGCGACATACCTGATACGTCCGCTCGGATCCTCAATACCCATGATCAGCATATGCTCAGCGAGCCATTGTTCTTTGCGCGCGGTAAAACTCGCGATACGCAACGCGAGGCACTTCTTGCCGAGCAGGACATTACCACCGTACCCTGACCCCACCGACCAGATAGTATTATCTTCCGGAAAGTGCAGTATCAGGCGTTTATTGATATCGAGTTCCGCTTTTGAATGGAGGCATTTCGTGAAATCGTTTTCTTTCTCGAGCTGGCGCAGGACCGTCTCCCCCGCGCGCGTCATGATCAGCATATTCAGAACGACATACCGCGAATCGGTGAGTTCGACGCCGATCTTGCTGAATTCCGAACCGACCGGCCCCATCGAGAACGGGATCACATACATTGTCCGCCCGCGCATCGCCCCTTTGAATATCGACCGGGCCTTCCGGTACGCGGCCGCCGGTGACATCCAGTTATTATTGGGACCCGCGTCGTTCTTTTTCTTGGTGCAGATAAAAGTCAGGTGCTCAGTACGCGCGACATCATCGGTTTTCGTCCGATGAAGGAAACAGCCGGGCAATTTTTCCTGATTAAGCTGGATCACTTCCCCGGTATAGAGCGCCTCCTTTTCGAGACGTTTTTTCTGAGCTTCGGACCCGTCTATCCAGACAATATTGTCAGGCTGACAGAGCAACTCCATCTTCCTGACCCAATCCGTAAGGCTTTTATTACGCGTAGGAAACTTCTTAGTTTTGGTTGGCATACGTCATCCTCCTCGTTATATAACAATTATCGCGCGCATATTATACCATTGACCCGGGGGAATGCAAGCGATTTTGGCGGGATTTCTGACCAGAAATTAAACAGCGCTCTCAGGCGATATAGGGGTAAATAAGGCCGTCAAGTGTGATGCGGGGGTCGTAAAACCGGTCGGCACCGGCGTCGATCCATTCGCGCCCGACCTCGTCGAGCTCCTGCGCGGAACTGCGTTCGAGCCCGGGGACCGACTCGTCGCTGTAGATAATGACCGCGGGAGAGCCATTTTCACGCTTCTTGGCCGCGGCGATAAACTCCCGGGGTTCGCTGCCTATCGATGCCAGATGCGCGATCACGAGCCTGTATTTTTTGCCCTTGCTCTTCTTGGCGAGATCGCCCTCCCCCGGAATAAGGTCCAGACGGCACGCCGTCTTCCCCAGAATGGACGCGATCAAGTCGCGGGCGGCGCCTTCACGGCTGACGACGATCACCCGATCCCTGAGAATACCGTCGACCGCGTTTAAAAGATCATGCACGATGATCGGCTTCGCCAGGAACGCCTCTATTTCGAAGGTCTCGAACGTATCGCGCGTCTTCTCCCTGCCGGTCAGCATCAGCACGGGTATGGGCCCCTTGCGCTCCGCCTTCTTCCTGATCTCCTTGAAGAAGGTGAATCCGTCCATACGCGGCATGACGACATCGAGGATCACGAGATCAGGCCGCGCGGCATTGATCCTTGCCAGCCCTTCGATGCCGTCGCCGGCGGTATCGACGTCGTACCCGTTCGCCTCTAAACACGAGGAGAGCATCCCGCGGACGCTCTCCTCGTCATCAACAATCAATATTTTTTTCCGAACCATTACCTATCCTTACGTCAGATATCGGTCCATGATCTCTTCGAGCGACCGCGATATGATCCTGCTATCGTAAAACTGCTCGATCCCGCAGGCCTTCCACCGGTCTTTAACGTCCTGTAACGCGCCGAAGTGTCCGGTCTCCAATCCTTTGACCGTCGCGTCCGAATAAACAATGACCGCGGGGGAAGCGTCTTTGAGCGTCTTGAGGCCGCTCATAAACTGTTCGGGGGTTTCTTTAACGCAGGCCAAATGTACAAAAACGGCGCGGTATTTCTTCTCCCGCACTTTCTGAAAGAATGTTTTTTCATCCTCGGCGAAATCGATGTCGCACCCGCACCGTTCACCCGCCTTACCTAGCTTATCCTTTACAAAAAACTCGGTCGTCAGCACCAGGACTTTCTGCCTGATGATATCATTGATCACCGCCAGCAGGTCCTTCGGATCGAACGGCTTCGAGACGAACGCGTCCGCCTCGAGCGCCTCGAAGGTATCCCGCATCTTGCCGCGCGCCGTCAGCATGACCACCGGAACATTATCGGAACCGCGGGGGTTCTTTTTAAGCTCTTTAAAGAACGTGAACCCGTCCATCTTCGGCATCATCACGTCCAGGATGATCAGGTTCGGGCGTTCCGACACTATCTTTTCCAGCCCTTCGACGCCATCCTGTGCCGTCGCCACGTCAAACCCGTTCGCGCGTAACCTGAAACTCAGCATCTCGCGCATGCCGTCTTCATCATCCACGATCAGTATCTTCTTCTTTGCCATGATCCTTCTCCGTCAAAGGTGGCCTGACCTGGCACCGCACGATACGGCACCCTCTGGCCGCGCCACCGCTACTTACCCAAGAATGTTCTTAATGATATCCGGAAATGTCCTCTCCGTAAATCGCCGATCGTAAAAAATACGCATCCCCGCCCTCATCCAGATATTCTTAACGCTGTCGATCGCCAGAAGATTCTCCTTCTCAAGCCCCGGTACGTTCGTATCAGAGTAAATAACGACTTCGGGCCGGTTCTCACCACTGACGCTCTTCAGGGAACGCATAAAATCATCGGGCCCCTTCTTGATAAGCGAGAGGTGCGCGATGATCAACCGGTATTTTTTCTCACCCGCCTTGCGCAGCAGATCTTCTTCGCTTTCAACGACATCCACCGCGCACGCCGACTTGGCGAGGACGCCGGTGATTTTCTCGGTGGCGAATAATTCGCTGCTTAAGACCAGCGCCTGAGGAGCAAAAATCTTTTCGACGGTTGTCAGCAGTTCGGCCACCATGAACGGTTTCGGCAGGAACGCGTCAGCCTCGAGCGCCTCGAACGTATCGCGCATCTTGGACCTGACGGTCAGCATAACGATCGGCGGTTTGGCGTATTTATCGGGATTACCCCTGACCTGCTTAAAAAAAGCAAACCCGTCCATGACGGGCATCATTACATCAAGCACGATCAGGTTCGGACGGGCGTTTTCTACTTTTTCCAGCCCCTCCTGGCCGTTGGCGGCGGTGAAAACTTCGTATCCTTTCGCCTGCAGCGTCACGCTCAGCATATCACGCAGGCTCGCTTCATCATCGACGATCAGTATTCTTTTTTTCATGGTTACTGCCAGACCTGTGAGAACGTCATGGGATGCTGATCAACATACATGGACTTATCATTCTTATGAGTGAATTATACGACCTTGTAACGGTTTAAGCAAGTAAAAAGTAAGTTAAAAAAAGTATGAAACTCCCGCGAGATAGAGGTCAGTATTAATACCGTGATTAGGCAATTTTCGACCGGCATTCGACATGTGGCGGAAACGCCCTTCCGCGGTCACCGCTACCGCGTCAGTAAGGAAATAATGCGCGCCGACGACGTATGATTCAATGAAATTCCACTGGGTCGCCTGCTCCGCCGCGTGTTCGGTCATAAAAGCGGCGCCGATCCCGGCTTTGATGTACGGCTGGAACTTCCACGTCTCAGGAAAAACGCCTACCTTAAGAAAGAATGAATTGCCCGTCTCGAGATTGGCCTTGGGCTCAAAAACCCCCGCAATAAATGGCTCTACCTGGAATTGAAGAATGCCGGGAGGATAAAAATCCTTAATTCCCGCGAGCGCCTTGAGATTAAAATCAAAATCAATAAAGAGCGGGACGCTCTGATAGGCCCCCTTCTCTTCAAGTTGAGAATCCCCAAAACCGGTCAGCGCCTCAACACCATTAAAAACATGGGGGCTTACCTGCCGTGACCACGCCATACGCTGCGCAGTCAAAAGTCCGGCTACGACAAAACACATAATAAGGAACACTCTTTTTGGCATTACTCATCCCTCCGCGGCAATTCACAGGGCAGCAGACGGCTTATCGCGCCGGTAAACGCCAAGAATACCGCGAGCACGAGACACATAGCGACGCTCGCGGGTACCCAGATGAACGATAACAGGAACGCCGCCAGGTAGAGCGGCGGCCCGAACAGGTATTGCTTAGATATGTTCTGCACAAAACACTGGTCGGCTTTCTTGTCAAGAAGCCGGCCGCGGGAGGAAGCGTACCGCCAGAGAATATTAAAAACAACGGCGACCAGCATATAGACGCCCGCGTATATTGCCGCGGCGACGTTCGCATGCGGCGTTTCGATATATTCAGCGAGAAGCGCCGTTGGGAATGGGATCAACGTCACAAAGAAGAGCAGAAGACCGTTCAGGAAAAGAAACGTGTCGTTGCTGCGTTTTATATAGGTAAATAACCGGTGATGGCTCACCCACATGATCAGGATCGTCACAAAACTGATAAAGAACGCGAGATACGAAGGCCACAGCGCCGCCAGAGCCGGGATAAGTTTGGCGCCAATGGGCAGATCATGCGCATGAGGCACCTTAATATCCAGGATCAGCAGCGTAATCGCTATCGCGAAGACGCCATCGCTGAACGCCTCGATACGCCCGGTCTCCTTTTCATCAGCCACTACATGGTTTTTATCCGTCATATTGATTTCCTATTATAACAGCGGCTCTCACAAATGCCACAAAAAAATATCCCGCGCTCTGCCCCCGCCACCTCGCTTGCCCATCTCCCGCAGATCAATGCGTGTGCTCCTCCCCATGGTGGTCGATATGCTGATGGGGATGGCTATGTACCGCGCCCCCGTGGCGATGCGTATGGATGTGGATAAGGTTCGTTAAGCGCAGGAGCTCGGTATCGTTCAGGATCTCTCCCGGAGGGCCCGAGCGCAAGATCGTCTTGTCGGAACCGAAGACGTGGACCGTCTGGGCAATCTCATCCAATATGTGGAGATCATGCGTGGACGTGATGATCGTCGCGCCCGCAGCGTTCTCTTCGAGCAGGAGATCAATGATGTGACGCGCCGTCAGGGGATCAAGTCCCGCGGTCGGCTCGTCCAGGATAATAACCCGCGGCCCGATGATCAGCGTGGAAGCGAGCGCTGCTTTTCGCTGTTCGCCGATGCTCAGCTGGTGCGGCGAACGATCGAGCAAACCACCTAATGCGAGTATGTCGACCAGCTGCGTGAACCGCCGCGCGCTCTCGGCACGATCGAGGCCAAGTTGCAGCGGGCCGAACATAATATCCTCCCTGACTGTCGGGCAAAAGAGCTGAATGTCGGGATTCTGAAAAACAAAACCGACCGATCTGCGGAAATCTCCCGAAAAGAGTTCGCTATTGAACATCTTCGCCGTAAGTTCCTTGCCGAGGAATTTGACGACTCCCGCCTCGGGAAAGATGAGCCCGTCAAGAAGCTGAAGAAGCGTCGATTTACCGGAGCCGTTTGCGCCAAGGACGGCTGTCCGTTCCCCTCGTCGTATCTGCATCCGGATATTCCGGAGCGCAGGAAACTTCCCCAGATACGAAAATGAGACATCCTCCAGTTCATATATCAGATCATCCATATGATCCTTCCTGTGGAATAGTATCCTATCTCATACATGAAACGTATATCGCAACGCCCGCGACCGCACCGCAGCAGGCGATCCATACCCAATCCGGTGTTCTTACCCTGAAATCATGGTCCGCGACCGCTTCCCCGCGGTACCCGCGGGAGAGCATCGCCGTATAAACCTCTTCGTTCAGGCGATACGACCGGGCCCACAACGAAGCTATGTTCCATGCCACGGTACCCCTCCCCTCCCTATCCCGCACGCTGACACCGATTCTGCTTTTGATCGCGACATAGGTCCTCTCGACAATCTCCGCAAATAAATAGATATAGCGGTAGCACATCCCGAGCGTCATCACGAAAAGGGACGGTACCTTAAATACCCGTAAAACTTTTAAAAGCTCGCAATGTCTTGTTGTCAGGCTCATCAGCACCGCGAACGATAATGACGCGGTAACGCGCGCTATAAAGAGTGCCGCGGCGGCTGCGCCCTGCCTGGTGATGATGAACTTCAGGCTTCCCGCCGGGAACGCGACCAGGGTATCTCCGGGACTTATGCCGTCAAAGAGCGCCGGAACCGCTAAGCACAGCGAAAAGAGCGGGATAAAAACCCATGTCCGTTTGAGAAAATAAATGATATTGATCCGGGAGAGAGATGCTAACACCAGGCACATCGCGTAGAACGCCGCCACGGTTCCTATATTCCTGGCACAGAGAACCTGCACAATACAAAGAGCGAACGTCACGGCCTTGACGCGGGGATCGATCGACTGCAGGAGCCCTTTTTTAAGGGCGTGCTCATCGGCGAAGACAGACTCTTTGAAAAAGGTAACAGCTCCGACGATCGAGCGTTCGATAAAAGACGCGGTTTTAATGGGTTTCTCCGATCATCTTTCACTTTTTTTCGTTAGCATCTTCCCGATAAGAAGAGCTGCTCCGGCGACCAGGGCGATCCCGATAAGCGCTGATAGTATATACGCAAGACTCAGATGCTTCAATCCTTTTTCCTCCCAGCCCTTGACCGCGTAATCAGGCAGCGGAGCGCTCCACATGCGCGATAACCGGTCTAATCCGTGGGGAATATATCCGACAAGTTTTTGTATCTCTTCGCCTCCCCATTCGCCCCAGGCTGCTCCGGCCTTAAACCGCGCGGGCAACAAAATACCGAGGGGAGAAAGAGCCGCCAATGCCATAAGCCCTATCCATGCTTTCGTCGAAGTCTTCATATCCCCACCCCCCTTTCCAGGAGCGCCGGATCCTGCTTCTGCAAAAAACGAACGACGAACGCGGTAACAAGCGCCTCGATCCATCCAAAGACCAGAAGGTGACTACCAACCATAACTCCCACGGCGACCCTGATCCCGTACGGACAATAGAGCGCCTGGCCTTTCGCCGTATGGTGCAGGAGCGGCTGGATCCCGAACTCGAGGCCGGTCATAAGAGCCGCCAAAGTAATACCGACATAGCCCGCGACGGCCGCCGCCGCCACTCTGCGCGGCGAAACCGTCGGGGTCGTACCGCTCACGAGACGGTACACATAATATCCCGCGAAAGGCATCAGAAAAGCCATATTAAAACAATTCGCGCCGATCGCCGTAATCCCGCCGTCGCCAAAAAGGAGCGCTTGGATGACGAGCGCGACGGTGACCGCGATGCAGGCAGCCCAGGGCCCCAGCAATATCGCCGCGAGCACCGCGCCGACCGCGTGCCCCGTCGAGCCGCCCGGGATAGGAACATTGAACATCATGATCACAAAGCAAAACGCCGCCGCAATCGCCAAGAGCGGCACCTGCCGCGCCTCAAGCGTCTTCTTGACGATCTTTGAGGCCAGCGCCCAGATGGGCACCATGACCGCATAGAAGAAACCGCAGGTCGTGGGTCCTAAATATCCATCGGGAATATGCATTATGTGACCTAAAAAGTATAAACGCACGTCGCGACGATCGAATCGTTCGCGTCGGTATTCGTACCGGCGACCACCCGCTGATACGCCAGAAGCGTCTGGATCTTCTGGTTTGACCACCCGATCCCCGGGGCAAGAACGCCATAGTTAACATCGGATGCCTGCACCCGTTCGCCGTTCACTTTTTTTTCTCCCTGAAAAAATCCGTTCGCCTCGATCATAAGATTGAATCCGCGGGGTAAAAAGTACTCGACGCCGATATCGGCATTGATATAGTCCCCGTACCGCGTCCCGGCGCCATCGACACGTACCCGCTGAGGAACGCTATAGATAAAGTCCGCATGAAAAATGCAGGGCCTGACCTTTTTGGTCAGGATCACTCCCAGCCCCTGGTCCCATGACCCTCCACCGGATCCGGCGCCCATCATATCCGTGCCGAGTTTGTCCGCATGGCCATGCTGATATTTGCCGGTCGGTATCTTAAGCTGCCCGAGGAGACAGAGATGCGGTATCACTTTCGACTCTTCGACAAGACAATATCGCGGATAAAGGTAGCTATCGCCGATACCCGTATGATGAGCGCTGATCCCGCCTCTCTTAATAAAATTCTCCTGATAAACCGTTTGCGCGTCAATCTCGAAGCGGTCGGTAACACCATACTGAACGAAAAATTGCTGTTGAAACTGATATTTTCTGTCACTGCCGGACAAGGCACCATAGATACCATCATCATCAAAAGATCCCCGCGCTCTGTTATAGTAGATTGCGGGGGAGAGAAGCAGTTTCCCCTTACCGCAGAGCGGCGCAGCCCAAGTGGTGACTGGTCCCGCCGACGGCGGGCACCACTCCTCCCCGGCACAGCATACGTTCTCAGCGCGCGCAGCAGCAGCAAACATCAGCGCTATCGCAACCATCAGAGAAAAAATTTTCTTCATATTCATCTTCTATTTTGTGTTATTATATTTAACTTCGTGTCACTTTTTTGCAAAAAAATGACCCTTACATGTCTTTACCGGTCGTCGACATGCTGAGCGTCGCGTGCTTGATACCTTTGACCGAACGGAGCGCATCGGTCAGCCTCCGGGCCAGGCCCGCGGTCCCTTTGACCGCGATAACCTCAAGACAATTATGATGGTCGAGATGAATATGCTGCGAAGAAAGAATAAGCGCGCCGAAATCATGCTGGATATCCATAAGCCGATTAACCAACTCACGTTTATGGTGATCGTAAATGAGCGTGATCGCGCCGGCGCACTCCTGCCCAGACGCCCACTCCTCCTTAACGAGTTCCTCGCGGATGAGACGGCCAAAAGCATCGGAGCGGTTCTTCCAGCCGCGCTTTGTAATCATCGCTGAGAAGCGCGCAAAGAGTTCCTTATCGAGCGAAATCCCGAACCGTACGACTCCCGCCATGCGCCATCCTCCAATCGTGTTACGATTATTACAAACGTAATACCTCTTGTCAATAAAAAAATTGTACCGTTTTCGATTTCAAATAGCAAGCTGACACCGAGCTGATCTTGAACGTGTCCCCTTATGGATGCCTTTTAAACTTCATCATACCACTGATAAAACATGCAGCCCTTAGTGAGCGGCGATTTTTACACTTATAGAGCCGAAGGGATCCATGAAAGAGACGGGCACATAAGTAGATACCTAGCACACTATACGCAAGGCAAATGTTTACTTGGGGACACTTGCCAATGGGGATGCGGTGCCACTTTCTGATTCAAAAACAAAAACGGTACAAATTTACTTTATCAGCGTCTCTTCGCAGCAGCAGCGACCCAGATGCTCACCTCATAGAGCCCCAGCATCGGCAGCGCAAGAAGCGTCATATTGAATACATCGGGAGTCGGTGTAATGATCGCAGCAACGATAAATATGAGCAACACCGCGTATTTGAACTTACGCCGCATAAACCGGTGATCGAGCATGCCGCCGCGGGCAAGGATAAGGCTAACAACCGGCATCTCAAAGACCAGTCCGGTGCAAAAAATAATGGAGAGCGCGAACGAAATATATTTGCTGACTGAGATGACCGGCTCGAGATCATCCTTGCCGATCGTCAGTAGGAATTTAAGCGCGGCGGGCAACAGCATGCTATAAGCGAAAACACAGCCTCCCGCAAATGAGAGAGAACCCGCAGCGACAAAACCAATGGCGTACCGCCTGATCTTCGCGCTGATCGCCGGTGAAAAAAATGCCCACACCTGGTAGAGAATTACCGGCATCGCCAGAATGAGACCCCCGAAAAAAGCTATCATAAAATAAGCGGAGAAAGCTTCCGCGGGCGCGAAATAAGCAAGCTTACCAAGGGAATCGCCGGCCGGCCGCTTTAAAAACGCCAGGATGCGGGAAGAATACGGCGATACGATAAGGATACCGACCAGAAGCGCGATCAGGCAAACGATCAGTCGCCGGCGGAATTCTTCCAGGTGTCCGAGAAAGCTCATGTTGTCGGTATTCATATTGCCTGTTTAGGTGAACAATTCTTTACGACAGCCGGATCCCGTCCTCGGCTTACCGCGACACAACCACCGTTCCTTATGAAAAGATAAAGGGGATTAAGCCTGCGGGCGGGCCCCGCCTGCCTTTTTACTTTGCTTCTCTGAGACTTTGACTCTCTGATACCTTTTTTAAACTGCTCAACCTTCACACGTTCACCAGCTCGTACTCGAGACTCCCGACGTTACGCTTCGCCGCGTACTCGAGCATGCCATGGTACTCACCCCTGCCCTGCGCTTTCACGAAAACATCGCCGTCCTTATTAGCGAGATCGTAGGTCGCTTTATCGAGAGCGACGGGATCGTCCGAGGCGAGAATACCGATATCGTGCGCGATGATCTCCTCATCTTTAGTAGATATGCAATCGCACTCTTTGGTGATATCGAGCGCGAAATTAATATAAAATTTCCTTTTGAATTTCGCGAGAATGAACTCTGCGACCTCGACCATCCGCTGACAGAAAATATCCGTATCCTCATGCCAGTTGAGAAATATCGCGTAAAATTTACAGGCACAGAGACATTCCGCGCATCCGACACACTTGGAGGGCTCGATCGCGGCACGCGAATCCTTCCAACTAATAGCCGCTGCCGGACATATTCTAAGACAAGCGCCGCAGGCGGTGCACTTCGCGCTGATGACATGCGGTTTAAGCGATGAGTGCTGGACCTGTTTTGTCGGCCTGCAGGCCATCCCCATCGCGACGTTCTTGAGCGCGCCAGCGTACCCGGAAGCGATATGGCCCGTCACGTGCGAGAGCACCACCAGGCTCTCAAGCATTCCGACGAATGAGGGAACGCGCACGGTACTGATATGACCACCTTCGAGGCGATACTCTTTTCCGTCCTGACCCAGCAACCCGTCCGCCACAATAAATGGCGCGTGAACCTTGGTAGGGCCGAAGCCCTTGCTGACGGCAAGCATCATATGATCGACAGCATTGGTCCGTTCGCCCTTATAGATCACGTTCGTGTCAAAGAGGAACGGCCGGGTCTTCTTCTCCTTGAGCAAGCCGATAACGGTCCGCACCAGTTCAGGACGCACATGATAGACGCACTGGCTGTCGCCGACAGTGATCTTCACCGGCACCAGCTCGTCTGCTGTATACATTGAGAAGGGATTGGCCGCCGCAAGGACCCGCTCAAGTGCCGCGAGCTGTTCTTTAATATCTTTATTCGCGGTTTTAGCGTAATAGACTGCACTCTTCATGTTTTAATACCTCAACCTAATAATAAAGCAGTTTGTTTTTGCGGGTGACGCTGAACGGGAGCCCAAATTTTTGAGCGGGGGATGGGGGGCTCAGAAGCTCTCATGAAATCTTCCTCCTGGCTAGCCATAACCCCCCGAAAAAAATTTGGGCTGTTCAGCGGCAGGACCCGCAAAAATTTCACAGTGGTTTCACCATATAAAGCGCTTCTTAAGATCCATCCTGCCCAAGACTCTAAGAGCATCGAGGATCAGTGCCTTGCTGCCAGGGTTCTTGTACTGGATCAGCGCCCGCTGCATCTTGCGCTCAGTGAAGGTTTTCGCCACATAGACCTTCGCCCCGGTAAACGGATCCTTTTCAGTATAATACATACAGCCCGCCGTGGTCAACGGCAACGGGATAAAGTCCTGGACCTGCTCCGGGTGGATCTTATGCTCCATCAGGTAGAGCGAGAGCTCGAGCGCGTCTTTAAGCGTCGACCCCGGATGACCGCTGATCAGATAGTTTACCAGGTACTGCTCTTTGCCGATCTTTTTACTGCAGCTGTAAAAACGTTTTTCAAAAGCCTCGTACGCACCGGCGGAAGGTTTATTCATCAATGCGAGAACGTGCGGCGCGATATGCTCGGGCGCGACCTTGAGCTGCCCGCTCACATGATGCGCGCAGAGCTCGCCAAGAAACCGGTCAGAGTACGCGTCGAGGAGCAGGTCATACCGCAACCCGCTGCTTAGGAAAACGTGTCGCACCCCGGGCCTGGTCCGCGCATCGGCAAGGAGTCGTACTAATTCGTCAAAACCAAGCTCCAGATGCCGGCACTTTTCCGGCATTAAGCATTTTTTATCCTTGCACGCGCCGGCGGTTTTCCAGAGCTTGCACCGCGCTCCGTAGAGATTCGCGGTAGGCCCGCCGATATCGGTGATCGTGCCGGTAAAATGCTTATCAGCGGCAATGCGGTCGATCTCCGCCAGCACCGACTCCCTGCTACGGCTCTGGACGATCCTCCCCTGATGAAAATAGAGCGAACAGAACGCGCATTCTCCGCAGCAACCGCGCGTCGCTATTACCGACGCCGTTGCCATCGCGTAGCCGGGAATGCCTCCCAGCGCTTCGTATGAAGGATGCTGCGCGCGTACATAGGCAAGGGCGGCGACGCGGTCGAATTCGGCCGTGCTGAGCGGTTCAGCGGGCGGAAATGCGACAATAGAGCGACTGCCATGCTTTTGAACGAGCGTCTTTCCCCTAAAGGGGTCGCTCTCGCGATAGATCTCGCGGAAAGCTCGGTTGAACGCATCGGTATCCGCCGCGACCTCCTCGAACGAAGGCAGAGCGTTATAAACTTCGGGAATCGCCGCCGCGCCGCGCGCGACAACGGTCCCTTTGATGCCGTCGATCTCTTTTATCGATGCGCCGTTATTCAAGCGCCGGGCTATCTCGACGACCTGTCGCTCCCCCATCCCGTAGACGAGGACATCCGCTTTCGCGTCGAGAAGAATCGACCGCCGCGGCGCGTTATCCCAGTAATCATAATGAGCAAAACGGCGCAGACTGGCCTCAAGACCTCCGATCACGATCGGTGCATTTTCAAAAGCCTGCCGCACCATATTCGCGTACTTGATGAGAGCCCGGTCCGGACGCAGCCCGGCGACACCTCCCGGAGAATACTCATCGCCCTCGCGGGGACGCTTATTCGCCGTATAATTGGCGACCATCGAATCAAGGTTACCGGCGGTAATGCCGAAAAAGAGGCGCGGGCGCCCCAACCGCATAAAATCGCGGGTACTCCTCCAATCGGGCTGTGCGATAACGCCGACCGTAAAACCGGCGTCTTCGAGAACCCGTCCGATCACGGCAGCACCATACGATGGATGGTCGCAGTACGCATCGCCGGTGATCAGGATAATATCGAGCTGCGAGATACCGCGTTCTTTCAGGTCATTCCGGGATATGGGGAGAAATTTTTTCATAGGCGTGGCTTTCGAGGGGGACGAATGCACTGCTTGCTACGGGTACCATTCCCTGCTATGCGGTGCTGATGTTTGCGTTATCTTAGCGCCGGCATCCTGGGGGACAGGTTCCCGTCTTAAAACACCTTGCAAGATACGGGGAACCTGTCCCCGGTTGGATCACACCCGTATGGGTAGGATAACGAACGGAATGCCCTCGCGATAGAGCTTCTTCTGCAGCATAAAGACGGTATGGTTATGTAAAAACCGCAGCATGAGCGTCTCGTCGGGAAATATGAGCTGTCCGCCGAAGAAAACAGCGTTCGGGAAACGTTCCATGATCGAGGGCGCGGCCTGGGCAACCTCATAAACGACATCGACCCCGAGTATCGCCACCCCCTCAGCGTAGAAACCCTGCTTCTTCATAAAACGCACATAGCGGTTGAGGTCTTCACTCATGTGCTGCTTAACGCCGTCAACCTCCTGGGCGCCCTTGAAATTGCCCGCGTCCACAACGCCGACCTGGACAAAGACGAAATTTTTAAAGCCTTCAAAGAGACGCACGACACCGAAGAGCGTATGGAGCCCGATTCCGTTAAAACCGCTGACGAGCAGAACCGCGGTCTTCCCGTTCGGCACACAGAGCAGATTATCCGGGGCGCATACCGGCGCGCCAGGCAACGCGAGCGACTCAGACCCTTCGGTAGCGGCGACGAGCGTATCCAGCCGCCCCAGCAGGACCGCGGTACCGCGATAATGCCTTTTAATGACAAGCGCGATGCTCACGAGTACACCGGTAATGAGCAGAGTCACCCATCCCCCCTCAAAGAATTTTACGGTCACCATCGAGAGCAGGATAAAGAGCGTCAGTGAAAGCCCGAACCCGTTGATAAGAAATTTTTTTAGCCAGTCGCGGACCGTAGCGCGCGCCCCCCACCAGTGGCGTACCATGCCCAGCTGCGAAAGAGCGAAGGTTATAAAAACGTTAATACTGTAAAAAACGATCAACAGCCGTACTGAGCCGTGCGTAAAGATCATGATAGCAGCCGCCAGGCCGGACATGATCAGGATGCCGTTCTGGATCACGAGCCGGTCGCTTAGCGTCGCAAATCTCGTCGGAAACCAGCGATCGACCGCCATATTCGCGAGCACGCGGGGCCCGTCCAGAAACCCTGCCTGCGCCGCGACAAAGAGCAAGCAGGCCTCAGAGACCAGCGCTATAAACACAAACAGGTACGCGCCCTTCGGGTACCAGCCCATCGTCGCCTTTTCGAAGAGGATCCCGTTGAGCGTCTTTCCAGCCTGCGGCGTCACATTATAGAGCAGGTAAGATAACATCAATCCCATAACCATAAAAGCGAGCGAGAAGGCCATATATCGCATCGTATGCTTCGCCGTCTGGACCCGCGGCTCACGCAACGCTGGCAATCCGTTGCTGATCGCCTCGATACCGGTATAGGTACCGGCCCCCATACTGTACGCCCGCAGAACCATGAACATGACGCCGAAAAAGCCTATCGATGATATCGAGGAACTTAAATCCGCGTGCGTCGCCTGCGCAACCGCCGGCAACCGCGGCACATGGGTCGCTATCCCGTAAATAATGATAAAAACGTGCGTCGCCAGGAAGGTCAGGAAGATCGGAACGAGCGGCAGGATGGACTCTTTAATGCCCCGCATATTAAGCAGCATCATCAGGAAGATGATCAGGATCGCGAACGCCATTTTATAGGGCTGCCAATGCAACGGCAGGAGACTGAAGACCGCGTCAGCGCCGGAAGCGATCGATACGGTAATCGTCAGAACATAATCGATGAGCAGCGCGCAGCCGGAAACCATGCCGACTTTCGGCGAGAGTAATTTACTCGCGACGAGATATCCGCCGCCGCCGCTCGGAAACAATTCAACAATCTGGGAATAACTCGCCGCAATAACGAAAATTGTCAGTACTGTTCCCAGGGCGACAAAAATGCTCAGATATGTATGAGTATTGAGCGCGAGAAACGCTTCGGAGGGACCATAACAGGAGGATGAAAGGCCGTCGGCCCCCAGCCCTACCCAGGCAAAGAACGCTATCAGCGAAAGATGCTGAAAAACGTTCTTATCCTGGAGGCTGTGAGCCCTGCCGATAAAAAGATTCTTAAACCGTGTAAGCAGCGATTCTTTGTGCTTCATGTGGGACTCGTTTTAGAAACCCGAGCCGGCCGCCTTCTTTTTGAAACTCAAGGAACCGTGTTTTGAATACAGGATCGCGCCGAATATAACAACAACGAAAAGAATAACGCAGGCGATGATCCCGGGATCAGAACGCTTGTACTGAATCAGGATAGGTGCCGCCAGCAATGAAACCAGGTTAATGACCTTAAGCATCGGATTAAGCGCCGGACCGGCCGTATCCTTGAGCGGATCACCGACCGTATCGCCGACAACCGCTGCCTTATGCGCATCGGACCCTTTGCCGCCGTAAATACCATCCTCAATGATCTTCTTCGCGTTATCCCATGCCCCGCCGGAACTCGCCATAAATACCGCGAGCAATTGTCCGGAGAGAATAGCCCCCGCGAGGAAACCGCCGAGCGCCTCAACTTTGAGGACCATGCCGACCAGCAGCGGCGTTACGACCGCCAGCAACGAAAGGCCGATAAGCTCCTTCTGCGCGGCGACCGTGCAAATATCGACGGTCTTCTTATAATCGGGAGCGACCGTCCCTTCCATAACGCCGGGGATACGGAACTGTTTCCGGACCTCTTCAACAATCATACCCGCCGCGCGCGCGACAGAGTTGATGATCAGTGATGAGAAGAGCCACGGCAACGCGCTGCCGATCAACGCTCCGATAAAGATCATCGGCTCCGAGATGCGTATGCCGGTCGAGAAGAGGCGTAAAGCTTCAGGGATGCCCATCTGCGCCTGGACTTTCGTAACATCCGTCATAAATGAACCAAAGAGCGCTACCGCCGCGATAACCGCCGAGCCGATCGCGACACCCTTGGTAATAGCCTTCGTCGTATTCCCAACCGCGTCAAGATCCGCCATGACCTGGCGCGCCGCGGGTTCAAGGTGCGCCATTTCGCCGATACCGTTGGCGTTGTCCGCTATGGGTCCGAAAGAATCCATCGCGACGTTATTGCCGGTCAGCGTCAACATACCGATACCGGTCATCGCGATCCCGTAGAGAACGAACACAACAGGCTGGCCCCAGTAGATCACCACGGCGGCAAGGATCGTCGACGCGATAATAACCGTCTGCCATACCGCCGACTCGAAACCGATCGCGAGCCCGCGCAGGATCAGCGTCGCGGAACCGGTCTTTGATGATGCCGCGATCTCCATGACGGGAGCGTGCTTGGTGTGCGTAAAATACTTGGTCACTTCGTCGATGACGATCGCCAGCGCGATACCGACGCCGACCGAGATGAACGCCCGCCATTCGTGCATATAGAAGTGCGCGAGAAAAAAGAAAGCCACCATTGATATCGCAGCCGAGGTGTAAAACCCTTTATTGATACAGGCTAAGGCGTCATTCTTCTTGTCGTCTTTGCCCCCTTTAACGATATAGGTGCCGATGATCGATGACACCACGCCGATGCCGCGCACGAGCAACGGGAAGATGATCCATTTAAGCTCATGCGTAATCGTTACGAGCGCCAGACCGAGAATAAGGCCGGAAACGATCGTGACTTCGTAGGATTCAAAAATATCGGCCGCCATACCCGCGCAGTCGCCCACGTTGTCGCCGACGAGATCCGCGATGACCGCGGCGTTGCGGGGATCGTCCTCGGGGATATTGTTTTCAACTTTGCCGACGAGGTCGGCGCCGACGTCCGCCGCTTTCGTATAAATACCGCCGCCGACACGCATAAAAAGCGCCAGCAGCGTGCCGCCGAACCCGAAACCGAGAAGTACGTCCGGTGACGCGATACCGAAAATAATGAATATCGCGGTACCGCCCAGGAGCCCGAGCCCGTCTGTCAGCATGCCCGTGATAGTACCGGTGCGGTACGCGATCTTAAGCGCCTCGGCAAACGACCGACGCGAGGCGGAAGCGACGCGCACGTTGCCTTCAACAGCCATACGCATCCCGAACTGGCCGACCATCAGCGAGAAGAACGCGCCCATAACAAAAGCTGTCGCGCGGCCAATACCGACGATGAGCCTGACCATATCGGGAGTGAAGGTGCTGAAACGCTGGAGCGCCTCATCCGAAGGAGGAATAATATAGACCGAAAAGAAGAGCGCCCCGGTCAGGACCAGAACCAGCGGAACAATCAACTTGAGCTGTCTGCTCAGGTACGCGTCCGCTCCCAGGCGGATCGCATTCCAGACTTCCTGCATTTTAGGGGTTCCTTTATCGTATTTCATGATCTGGCTGCGCAATAATAACGCATACCCCAGCCCCAGGAACGCGATACCCAACACGCTCCAGATCGATATCACCTCAAAAAGACTCGCATGCACCAGACTTGCCATAATCCTCCTCCTTAGGTATTGCTTCACCACCTGCTACTACCGCATTACAATATCTCGAACTAACGGCAGCCGGGTCCCATCCTCGGCTGACCGTAATATAACCACCGTTCCTTATGAAAGCAGCAACGTCTCACTCGCGATCAGCGGCGATCGCCGAAATATTTAAATTCTTTACACCGATACTCGTCAGG